>JAUIJG010000520.1 GCA_030431355.1 bacterium | reverse complement strand
TGGAGCCCATGACATCGAAGGCGCCACCATAAGCTTTTCTTGTAATCACCGTAAGTTTCGGAACCGTAGCCTCGCAATAGCTGTACAAGAGTTTGGCACCATGGCGAATAATGCCACCAAATTCCTGGGAGGTGCCTGGGAGATATCCGGGCACGTCGACAAAAGTGATAATCGGAATATTGAAAGCATCGCAGAATCTAACGAAACGGGCTCCTTTAACCGAAGCGTTTATGTCCAGACAGCCGGCCAATTCACTGGGCTGATTGCCTACTATTCCCACCGGCATGCCGTTCAAGCGCGCGAATCCGGTGATCAAGTTTTTGGCAAAATAAGGAGAGACCTCTAAAAATTCGGAATAGTCGAAAATCCTTTCGATAACATCGTGCATGTCGTAAGGCTTTTGCGGATCATTTGGAATCACTGAATTGAGCGCTTCCTCATCTTCCGGTCTCGCATCGGGACCGACCTCGACATAGGGAGGAAGCTCCAGGTTGTTCAGGGGAATGTAGGAGAGTAACTCTCGGGTCAGATCAAAAGAGTCTTCCTCGTCTTCTGCCAATAGCTGCGCCACCCCGGATTTGGTGTTGTGTACTACCGCTCCACCAAGTTCGTTGTGGGAAACCGATTCCCCCGTGACTGTTTTAACGATCTCAGGACCGGTGACGAACATAAAACTCTTGTCCTTCACCATTATCGTGAAGTCTGTCACCGCCGGGCTGTAGACAGCACCTCCAGCGCAAGCACCGTAAATTACTGAAATTTGCGGTATCACTCCTGAAACATTCACATTCCTATAAAAGATATCGGCGTATCCTGCCAGACTTTTAACCCCTTCTTGAATCCTGGCACCGCCGCTCTCATTGAGACCCACGACCGGGCATCCGGCCCTCAGTGCCAAATCCATGATCTTGCAGACTTTCCGAGCAAAAACTTCACCAAGTGCGCCACCAACAAAAGTGACATCATGGGCGAATAAGTAGATAGGTCTGCCGTCGATTTTTGCCTGACCGCAGACGACTCCGTCGCCGAACGCCTTCTTCTCTTCCATGCCGAAGTCCCTGCATTCGTGCAGGGCGTAGCGATCGATCTCCATGAAGGAGCCCTGATCAACAAGAGAATCAATGCGTTCTCGGGCAAGCAGATAACCTTTTTGATGGCGCTTCTCAGCTTTGTCCTGGGGTACTTCCACCGCTTGTTTGCGACGTTCTATTAGAGCTTGAACAGGTTCTGCATCTTGGCTCATGCTTAATCTCCTTTGGAACTAGATGAGGTGTGAGAGGAAGTAGTGAACGATGGTCAAATAGATGGTCATCGTTGAAACGTCCAGGATACTGGTGATGAAAGGACCGGATGCGTGGGCCGGGTCGATGCCGAGCTTTTGAAAAACCATAGGCATGGTGGTGCCGACCATGACACCAAAAGTCATGGTGATCACCAGGGAAATGGCTACCACCAAGCCGAGTTCTTGCCTTGAGGAATGAACCAGGAGGCTAATAAGGTAGGTGAAAATTCCGCAGAATATACCCAGTAAGACACCGACCTTTAGCTCATGCCAGATGTTTCTCAAGATCATTTTTAAATTGAGCTGGGAGCGATTATTGGTGCCTCTGATTACGATACAAGTACTCTGGGTGGCAACACTTCCTGTCACGCCGCTGAGCAGAGGCATGAACGATGCTGCCGCCACGGTCTGTTGAATAACCGAATCATAGTGGGTGATCACTGTGGCCGAGCCGGTCTCAATTGCGAGAGTAGCCAGGAGCCATGGCAGTCTAGCCGTAAACGCTTTGCCTACGTTGTAGGTAAGTGCTTCGGAAGGATCACCGGTGCTGATACCGGATGACTGATAAATATCCTCGATCGCTTCCTCTTTCAAAACGTCGATGACATCATCGGCAGTGATGATACCACTGAGTTTGTCTTCTTCATCCACTACAGCCAGGGTCAGAAGGTCGTACCTGCCGACAATCTCCGCCGCCTCTTCCTGGTCCGTGTAAGTTTTTACCCGCTGGACATCAGTATCCATGACCGAATCCACCTGGGCTCGCGGCTCAACCATGAGCAGCTCTTTAACCGTCACTCGTCCGACCAACTTTTCGTTGTCATCGACAACGTAGATGTCGTAAATGTCTTCTTCGACATCTTCGTACATCTCTCTCAGTTTGACCAGCGCCTCACCCACGCTCATGCGTGAAAACAATGACAGGTAGTCAGTCGACATGATGCCGCCTGCCGTGTCTTCCTTGAAGCTCATGAGTTGCTTCAAGTCTGCTTTGGCTTCCACGTCGCTAATCTGTTCAATGATCTCGGTGGCTTTTTCCGGCGGCAGTTCCGACAACACGTCGGCGGCATCATCGGGAGACATACGAGCGATGATAGGCACCACTCCGATGTCACCTAAACTGCTCAAAAGATCGCATTGATTCTCCGGCTCCAACTCAGCAAGAACCGCGCTGGCGTTGTCCAGGTCAAGAAGCCTGAAGCAAGAGAGCCTGTGTGAAGGATCCATCTCGCGGAGATATTCGGCGAGATCGGCGGGATGCTCGTCATTTAAAAGCAAGCGAAGTTTCTGGCGCTCTCCGGAATCGACTAGCGCAGTTAATTCTTCCAGTGCTACGGCTTGCTTTTCCGTCACGGCTGGACAACTTCCTTACTTGGCTTACTTAATGGGTGAAAACTTATATAAGTTAGCAAGTATGAGGAAAAGAGATAAGGGCTAATTTCTAATTCTTTAAATTAGCAGTCTATTCAATTCAAATTGTGGCTCGGATATAGATGCCCGTCAGCGCATTGAATCATCCAGATAGCCGACCAGTTTATTCGACCAGGAGGGCTGTCTCAGCTTTCTAAAAGCCTTATGCTCTATCTGTCTCACCCTTTCCCTGGTGATGTTGAACAGGCGTCCGACCTCTTCCAGGGTCCTCTGTCTGCCATCTTCCAATCCATATCGAAGGTGCATGATGTCTCTTTCCCTGGGGGTCAGTTGACTGAGCATCCTTCCAATGTCCTGGCGCAGAAGTTGTTCTTCTGTGGTCGCATCCGGCCGTGATGACTCATTGTCTTCGATCAAATCTCCCAGAGTTCGAACTAAAAATTTGGTTTCTGTTGTTTTTTGCGAGGCTGTTGCTATTTACGGAGTCATCATATCCATCATAATGTCCGAGAAAATTGAGTTGTACGGGACGAATGCTGAAATTATGGGAAATCCTGAAATATACAAAAAGGCTCTTTAGGCTTCTTAAGCAATTTTCTGGGCTGGACTCGGAGTCGGACTGAGTAACATTTTT
>JAUIJG010000519.1 GCA_030431355.1 bacterium | reverse complement strand
GTTGTAACTACCGCAGACTCGGGGCCGGAGCAGAGAAAGCTCTATAATCTTTTTCTACCTGGATCCGCAATCCCTGGCGGCAAATAACTATCTTCTATACCGGGGTACGTTCTGGAAGCGATTTCCGGTTCTGTTGTCGTAGCCGGAGCTGTAATCGTAGTAGTTACCACTTTGACCGCCTTTTCTAGCGCTGATGATATCTCGGGTTCCGTTCAGGATAACACCCAGTCCACCGATCACTTCTTTGGGGGTCCAGGTTCCTACATCGGCACCATTTCCTCTTCTCTCAGGCACAAACGGAGGTGTTCCTACTACCCGGCCATGTCTGTCTGTGACGATAGTGGTGTCATCAGAAACTCTCACGTCACCGACAACGACCTCCTCACGTCTGTCATAAACATTGCCACCACCCTGAACAATAATTGTCTTATTGCCGCCAGGATTGTTCTGATAGCGTCCGTAATCTCTGTTTTGATAAGGGTTATTCTGCCAGGGATTGTTGCCGCGGTAGTTGCCATTCTTAGCCCCGATGATGTCGCTGGCACCTTGCAAGACTACGCCGAGTCCACCGATAACTTCTTTGGGAGTCCATCCTTCGAGGGGAGCAGATCTTCTGGTGGTTGGTCGATAATCATCCATGGTTCCACCTGTGCGGAATCCACCTTCATTACCGAAGCCACCGCCGGTTTCAACTCTTCTCTGGGTTACGCTTGTTCGATCATCCGTGACTCGGACATCACCAACCACAACCTCTTCTTTGCGGTCATAGACATCAGCACCGCTGCCCTGGACAACGATGGTTTTGCCATCGCCGCTCTGGCCATAGGGCTGATTCCAGCCGCCGTAGTAGTTGCCGCCGTAGCGAGTGTCCTGGCTGCCACCCTTCTGGATAACCACTAGACTCTGCATCTCCCGAGACATGGGAATTGAGTATCCAGTATCTAAGTTGCCACCTCTATAATCTTCGTAGCGTGGGGTCGTAGTCGCTCCACCCCAGGGAATCGAATCTTGACGATGTTGCCTGGAACAGGCGTCGGTACATGTCCTGGCGAGCCCCTCCGAAATGGGATAGGAATCACCCGAATACCCCATGGTGTTGCTCACCTGCTCGACTCTATTGTCCCTTGGCGCCCAGGCTTCCTGGGATGCTTGCAGAGAAAATGAGTTGCCCTCCGCGTTCGGATCCAAATCGAACGTTTCGAACTCCTGGTTCCCGCCATTATGACCGTCTAAAGTAGACATTTGTAATCTCCCTGTGCAGCAGCGATACTGCAGTTTTATCCAATCCACACGTTACTATTCTGGATTGTCAACAGGTATTCGTCAATGGGAATTCTCCCACTGCCTGAAGCTTTTCTGCCAAACACTTGCCCGGCAAAGGATATCAAGGAATGGCAAATTAGAAGAAAAAGGATTCCAAAGACCAGATCCTCGCCGGCGAAGGAAACCGGACTGAATTTGACGGACTTATCTAAATAGAATGAGTCAGGAATAGATCCGGGCCAGGAGCCTGGGCAAGAAGACTATCAACCCGGTTGCTATGGCCGCCACCGAAGCAGTCAGAACAGCAGCCGCGGCAGTGTCTTTGGCGCAGCGGGCAGCATAACGATACTGGCCTTCGGCGGCTATATCCACCAGGTGCTCAAGGGCGGTGTTCAGGAATTCTGTCGAGATAACCATGGCCATCACCAGAACCAGGGCTAGCCAACTGGCCATATCTATCTGAAGGACCAGTCCGAGGACCACAACACAAGGGGTGGCGGTAAAGTGTATGCGCAGATTGCGCTGACTGGACAGACCTACTTTGATGCCATGAAATGCATGGTAAAAGGATTCAAAAATGCTTGATGCTTTGCCGGTCTTCCGCTGCCAGGATGTAGGAATCGGGATGACACCATCACCTTGTTTCTTTGACTCAAGACCGGTGAGATGACTGGAACCAGCATTAGTAACCGCACCAGAGCCCGACCCGATGCCCGGGTCACGACGCTTTGAAACACGCTGCTTAAATGGTTCGCGATGTTTTACGGATTTCAATTCAAGGTCCTCAAGAGGCTCTTCTACTATTAACGCATGGGGGGAGGGGGGTCTGGCTCGAAATTCCTCTAATCTACTTTACATGCCTTATTAAAACATTCTTGCGTGAGGCTAGCGTGAAAATCAGACTTGAGTTATGTAAAACTTGGTCATCGCTAACGGTGATAGCCACAGGCTTCCAGGATTTTTCTCTGGCGACCGAACATCTCTTTTTCTTCTTCGGGAGATTCATGGTCAAAGCCGAGTACATGCAGGATCCCGTGGGTAATTAGAAATGCCAGTTCTCGGTCGACCCCGTGATTGTAGTCCCGGGCTTGCTCCACAGCTTTCTCCACCGAGACTATTATCTCCCCCACTTCAAAAGGTGTCCCTTCAAATTCGGGCTCCATATCCAGAGGAAAAGAGAGGACATCGGTGGCCTTGTCTTTTCCTCGCCAGTGACGGTTCATCTCTCGGATTTTTCGGTCTGAAACGAAAACAATACTGAAGATTCCCAGGCTTTCAAGATCTTCAAGATTTTTACCGGTCAGTGACTGCCAGGGATCTTCTTTAAGATTTCTACAAACTCCGCTGCCGATGGTCTGAGCCATCTCTTGAAGCTTAAAAGGCTTGAGATCAAGCTTCCTCTGCCTGTTTGCAATTGTAAAAGATGGAGCCAAAATCGGTCTTTATCCCCTGTGCTTGATTGCCTGTAAAGGTGCGCCATGTTAACATATCGTCTTCAGAAGGTATTTTACCGATTACTTTCCAGGCACCTTGCATCCGAGGTGCTCATTTGTTTTTTGGAACACTTGGAAAGAAGAGGATACCGGACCAGGGGAGTAATAATTTGACGGATACCACGGACAGGGCAAGTTCGAGAAAAGCAATAGAGAAGGTTAACGGCCTTCTAGCACCTATTTTAGAGAAGATCGGTCTTTGCCTGGTGAACGCCCGTTTTGTCAATCAGGGCAAGAGACGCGTGCTCGAGGTGACAATCCACAAATCCAGAGATACCGTCAGCCTGGATGATTGCGAAAAGGTAAGCCGTGCCCTGGACAAACAATTGGACAAGTTGGCAAGCTCCAAGGAGGGTCCCTTACTGGACGGCGCTTTTGTCCTCCAGGTGCAGAGCCCGGGCATAGACCGGCGCCTGAAAACGCAAAAAGAGCTGAAAGTGTTTGTGGGCGAGAATGTGGAAGTCCAGTCAAAAATCGCCATAGATTCTCTGGGCGCTCACTTCACCGGTCTGTTGCAGGAAGCCGATGACGGCATGGTCA
>JAUIJG010000048.1 GCA_030431355.1 bacterium | reverse complement strand
AGGTAAGCGAAAAGCGATTTACCACCATCCTAGCTCTAATCCCAGACATAGCTAACTAATAGCTCGTTTCTTTTGAGGTCCAAAATGACACAATCAGCACTAGACACCACCGCCAACAGCAAACACGAAGCAGTAGACAGCGTAGCAGAGGTCGGAGCCGAAGCAGCAGGCAAGATTGCATCCGATATAGACAATCATGGCGGAGCCGATCTTCACAAGACCACAACCGAAGACACAGAAAACTTCACCAGAGAAAATTTTGGCGAAGCAGAAATAGACTTCGGTGATGCCCAGAACTCACCCGAACGGGACGGAGACAATGCGGCGCCCGATGCAGTTTCCGAAGAAGAAGCAAGAGACGCAGAAGCCCATATGTCAGACGGCAGAGGCAACACTGAAAGACCAGGGGAGTCGGGAGAAAGCAATAGCAACGAAATCGACGAGATGGCCAAAGAAGGCCATGCCTCCAACTCCATGGAAAAAGACAGTCGCAGAGGCGAAGCTGACACAAGCACAGAAGACAAAGCCGAATCCGGCATGACCGAACAAGAAGGCATGATGGACAGCCACGACTTCACACCGGAGATGCTCGGAGACCAGGCCCAGGGAGCAGAGCCAAAATCAGGAGACATGGAGAATAACAAAGACGCTCTTCCCCGCTTGAAACCTGATGGCGAAAGCGCCGCCGGAGACAGTGACAAATCCTACCCTAATACAGGCAAAGGAGCTTTCGGCGAAGCCAATGATGGCACAGTGGATACCCAGGTCGATGGCTCTTCTTCAGAAGCACCTGAAGCAACCCAAGAGAACATGACCCCCGGTGATGATAGCGACAGCAAGCCGACTAACCAGGGAGCCGACAAGGACCCTTACCTCTATCAGAAACCTTTTGAACCTAAAGATCTCGACGGCATGAACACCGATGATCTCCTTAAAAAAGGACCTCATACTCCTCTAGAGGGTGACCCCAAGGATTTCATCCAGAAGATGCCCCACGAGATGGCTCCGGAAGGAAATCATTTTGAAGTTCCTCAGCAGGAAGAGGGCAAGGACGGCGGCGATCTAGTCTTTCCTCCCATACACCGCTATGACCCCGAGAAAGAGCCGGTTAACTAAATAACAAGGTAATTTGCAAAACTCAGAAGATGCCAAACTGATGTATCATCTTCCTCTGTAGAACAGAATAGTAACGAGGAAGACAGTGAACAAGCGAAGTTTCATACCCTGCTGCATGGCACTAGTGGTATCGATAGCAGGCACTACATCAGCATTGGCATCTCCTTCTGAGAACAAATCCGCAGCATCTTCTGAGAAGGAAAACATCAAACTCAGCCAAATGCCGCAGAATATGCAAAACCCGCCGAGCCAGGGATACGGCGGCCAGGCCATGCAAAATCCCCGGGACCCCTTTTATTCTCAGTATGTTCAACAAGCTCCACCCCCGATGCTTCAACCGGGCCAGGTGCTTGTCTCCACCACCCATTCCATTCCGGGCTTCAGAATAGTAAGCCACAAAGGCATCGTGCGTGGTGATGTTGTTTTCGGACCGACTATCCTACAAGCTTTCAAGTCAAGCATAAAAGCAATAATCGGCGGCAAGATCGGTGGCTATACCCAGATGTGCCAGCGAGCCAGACAGAACGCTTTTGAGGACATGCTCAATCAAGCTCGCCAATTAGGCGCCAACGCCGTGGTCGGCATTCAGTATGATAGTTCCACTTTCAGTACCACAAACGACAACGATGTCGGCACCGAAGTGTTCTGCTACGGCACGGCTGTAACTGTAACTCCGGCAAGGTAAATCGCTGTTTGAGCCTGCGTCGTCAAGGGTATAATCAAGGAGATAAGATCCAGTCTTATCGCTCTGGTCATCTGACTTCGCTCGCAAGCAATTTACTAATGTAATGGCAGCCCTGGAACAAAACAACGCCGGCGGCACGGACCGCAGTCTGGAAGGACAGGTAGAAAAACCTGTCTCAAATTTATCCATTGATTCTGTCGATAGAACAAGTCTTGAAGATTCCACCAGTAGAGATACTATAGCCGCCGATACCGAAGCCATGGTTGGCGCCGATCTTCTGCCTGGCGTGCAGCTGGTGGACGAAACCGCCGTCACCCCGGTGAAAGAAGACGGCACCACCGAAAAAGCGCCCGAAAGAAACAGCGAAGAGTCTTTTTACGATGAACTGACAACCCGGTACTCCCAGTTTGCCCTGGGAGAAAATAATGCATCCCAGGCCTGGGAGCTATATGAGAGTGTAGAGATTCCGGAGCCTTCAGCCGGCAATGAAAACGCCAGAGATGCGGCAGGCACAGACCTTCAAGACATTGGAGCCGACATCCATACCCATATCTTTTCTCCGGAGCAGGCGAAGCTCTTAAAAGACGCCCTGGACAATGACTCGGACGCGGTAAGCGGCGCCTGGGCCGACCCGGAGAACAAACTTGCTTACATAAAAATCGATGACTTCCTGGGATCAGACACAGCAGAAGATGTAAGAACCCTTTTAGATGGTGAGTTCAAAGATGCCCAGGGCATCATTCTTGATCTGCGAGGCAATCCGGGCGGCCAGGTAGGTGAAGCGATAGAAACCGCAGCTTTATTTGCCGATGAAGGGCTGGTGATGAGTGAAAGGAAAAGAGTTCCCAACCAATCCGAAGAAGACTTCAACTACACCGAAAGACTAAACTCATATTCTTTGAGCGAGTCCGAGATGCAACTTCCAAACATGAGCATTGACCAGGACACAAACACCGTCCCCAGGGATGGCTTTGAAGATAGGACCGATGGAACACCGATTGTCATCCTCGCGGACGAAGCTACTTACTCATCGGCAGAGGTTCTCCTCTCGGCCCTGAGACAAAATAAAGAGGCCAATGCCGAAGTCGTCGGAGAGCAAACCGGCGGCAAAGGGGTGGCTCAAATTGTCCTGAACACCTCGGACGGAGGAATGATGACAGTGACCAACTCCCAGATGTTTCGTCCCGATGGCAGCTGGGCTGGAGACTTAGATCAGCACAGGTATGGCGAAGTTCCGGACCATGTCATAGCCTCCAACATCACCGATACCGGTCCGGCAGATATTCAATACAACGCTGGCCTTGCGCTCCTGAGAGAGAAGACGCGCTAGAAAAAGCACAGAAGAATGGCAGAGCTAGACGCGTCCGATCAAATCACCCGGTCAAATCCCTCACGGGAGGGATTCTGAGGGGTCTGGCATTATGCAAATATGTAATAGACCATGCAGGAACTTTCTTCCGGAGTTTAAATCGGTCTACTCAAACTCCCGTTGATTGCCTCATGGTCATTTTCTTTATTTGATACCAGCTGCTCGCTCTTTTATCTTGGAGGCTTCTTCCATTCGATTAGTCTTCTCGAGCATGAGCGCGTAGTTATTCAAAACCGGCACCAGGTCTTTATGGTCAGCGCCTAGAAGTTCTTCGCGAATTTCTAGAGTTCTGGTGTACAAAATCTCTGCTTTTTCATACTTGCGACGCGCGCTGTGAAGCATGGCAAGGTTATGAAGGTTCAATGCTGTCTCCAGGTGTTTCTCGCCATAAAGATCAAGTTTGATGTCCAGGGACTTTTCATAAAGAGGCTCAGCGAAACCGAACTTGCCCTGGGCATGGTATAGAGCAGCAAGGTTGTTTGCGCTTTTAGCAACTCGGTTCTTGGCTCTTTCCAGGGGCGTCTTCAACCCGTCTTTGTCTTCCGAGTCTTCCACACCCGACGATTCGTCACTTTCCATCTCTTCCAATAGAGCCCTGGCAAGTTCAAGTCCTTTGATGAAGCTCTGCTCTGCTTTCACCGAGCGATTGTTGGCGAAGTGGTCATTGCCTTCTTCTATCAGCTCAATCCAGCGCTCTATGGTAACTGGTCCATCTATCTTTTTGGGTGATTTCTCTTGGGTGTTCAAATTCATCTCTAGCCATCTACCTGCTTCTTAGGGCAATCAAATTATAGATCCTTATATAGAGAAAAACCGGCAAGCAAGCTGAAGGTTAAGTGCCTGATAACTTGGTTTAATGAAAATTGTACTTGCATTGCCATACATCCGTATGTATTATAGTGGCATGAAAACGGTAGAAGTCCAAGCGACCAGCATACTCACCCCGCAAAAAGTGGGTTCGCTAGCAGGAGGCTACCAGTACTCACTAAATCCATATGCAGGCTGCGCCTTCAGTTGCAGTTACTGCTACGTTCCTAAATTTCCCAGTCGACGCAACACTGATTTTATGGACTGGGGGAAATGGTTGGAAGTGAAGATAAATGCTCCCGAACTGGTCAGAAAGGAGCGAACCAGAGTGTTCGGGAGCTCTATCTTCTTCAGCTCAGCGACTGATCCCTATCAGTACGCGGAGCTCAAATACAGATTGAGCCGGAAGTGCCTGGAGCAATTACTTCTGTACAAACCGGCCAGACTCACACTACACACCAGAAGTCACTTGATTCTTCAAGACCTTGAACTTCTCAAGAAATTTGGCAATACCCTGGATGTAGGCGTGAGCATAACCACCGATGACGAGTCGGTAAGAGAAGAGTTCGAGCCCAGGGCTCCCAGTATCGCCCGCCGCCTCGAAGTGCTGAAAGTGCTATCCGCAGAAGGAATCAGCGTCCATGCATCAGTGGCACCGCTGTTACCGATGAACCCGGATAGATTCATAGAATTGCTCAGTCCTTATGTTGACAGCATCTGGATTGACAGTATCGGACACCAGGAAGTTAACACTAGAAAGGAGCTTCTACAGAAGTACAAAACGTTTTTTGAGTCGAAAAATCAACAACTGCTGAGGAATAAAATCTCCTCTTATTTCTCAGCAAAATCATCCACCACAAAATCAGCGATGGTTACAAGTGCGAGTGCCCCCAGTACTTATAAGGAGAAGGAAGAAGAAGAAGACCGCCAAATAACGCTAGTTATTTAAGTGCTTATCAATTCTAAACATTGTCAAGGGGCACCGGATCGACCAACATAACAAGTTTTCCAGAGCACTCTCCATTTTGCTGCTGCCCGAACAGCGTCTTGATAAACTCAAGACGCTGTTCTCTTTGCTACTATAGTAGTAGCCGCAGTCGAACCAAATTGCTTACTAACAAAATTTTCGTGCGATTCTATGAACCGCCGGCCCCTATCGTGATGTGTAAAATATCAGGGTTGAGGTCAGAGGTAATTCGGAGCTTTTCGTGTCATTTTTCGAGAAAAGACCCCGAACTGCAAGGCGTAGACGCCGCAGTCGAGGGCAGGCTATAAGTGAATACGCGATGCTACTGGCTTTTCTAGCCATATTGGTAGCACTCGTTTTCGCCTTTGCCCCAGGTAAACTGGCTCCGGCAGTATCTGCCGCTTTTTCCAGAGTTGGTCAAGAACTGAATGATATGGCTTCCACCGCTGACTCGGCATCCTCTTTCATAAACATCATCGATCTAGATTTATTAGTCAGATAGATCTTCCGAAAAGTTCATAGATCGGCGCCCCAGGGTTTATTATAGATATAGACCCCTCCCATCCTCTCCAATTTTTGTCGCGGGTAATGTCTATGGCCAGACACAGACTTCAAAAACATTCAAACCTGAGAACTTCAAAAAAGAGGTCGAAAAAAGGCCAGGCCATCACAGAGTATGGTGCAGTACTTGCCTTTATCGCAGTCTTAGTAGCTCTTACTTTTAGTTTCACATCCGGATCGGTGGGACCGGCAGTATCAGCCGCCTTCTCTTCCATCGCCGACAATTTGAATGACATGGCGAACACAGCCTCAAGCGCCAGTTCATAAAATTAGAAAAGCTAGCTTCGAGTTTTGAAGGTATCATAGTCGCGTGAGCGACAAGAGCAGTTATTACTATGAATTCTGGATAGATCGAGGTGGTACATTCACCGATATTGTGGCTTGCCGTAGCGATGGTCGCCTCTTTGTTCGCAAGCTGCTCTCCGAGAACTCCAGCCATTACCAGGACGCGGCCCTGGCAGGCATAAAAGAGCAACTGGAAGTTTCCGGCGACTCAAAGTTACCGGCTTCTATGATGATTCGCCAGATTAAAATGGGCACCACAGTGGCCACCAACGCCTTACTGGAAAGAAAAGGAGACCCGACACTTCTTGTTGTAAATGACGGCTTTGCAGATATTCTTCAAATCGGCTATCAAAACAGACCGGACCTTTTCGCAAGACATATAAAACGTCCCGACAATCTTCATCAATCGGTGCTTGAACTTCCTGGTCGGATAAACAGCTCCGGAGAGGAGATAGAGCCCTTCTCACAAAATATTGCCAGGGAAAAGCTCTCCTCGGCTCTTGAAAATGGAATACGCTCCTGCGCGATTGTATTCATGAACAGCTATCTAAACAGTGAACATGAACTGCTCTGTGAGAGAATTGCCCGGGAGGTAGGATTTGAGCACGTGGCAATATCAAGTGTCTCAAGCCCCCTTGTCAAAATAGTCTTCCGCGGCGACACCACCGTAGCCGATGCCTACTTGACCCCGGTGCTGAACAGATACGTGGAGTCTTTTACCAGCCCTTTTGAAGAGAAAACAAAAATCTACTTTATGCAGTCAAATGGTGGCTTAGTAGATCGCCACCACTTTTCTGGAAAAGACAGCCTTCTATCCGGACCGGCCGGAGGCGTAGTGGGAGCGGTGAAAACCTGTGAGAATCTCGGCTTCCGAAGAGTTATCGGCTTCGACATGGGAGGCACCTCCACCGATGTCTCCCACTATGACGGAAAGTACGAAGTACGAGAAGAGAACCTGATAGCCGGAGTAAGAGTAAGAGCCCCGGTAATAGATATCCACACGGTGGCAGCAGGAGGAGGATCAAAGATCTCATTCGATGGCCAGCGTTTCCGGGTCGGACCGGAGTCAGCCGGGGCAGCCCCTGGACCAGCATGTTACAAAAACGGCGGACCGCTCACCATAACTGATTGCAACGTATTTCTAGGAAGGATTCAAGAAGACGACTTCCCAAAAGTATTTGGGGCATCTGGCAAAGAGAGCATCGATACAAAAGCGGTTGAGCTATTATTCTCGACTCTCCACAGCCAGGTGAACCAGGTCAAAATTTTTGCCACCACCGAAAGTATTGCCTGGGGTTTTCTTGAAATCGCAGTGGAAAAAATGGCCCAGGCAATCAAAAAGATTACCATCGAAAGGGGCTACGATATAAAAGACCATGCCCTTGCTTCCTTTGGCGGAGCAGGCGGCCAGCACGCATGTTTGATAGCTGAAAAACTAGGGATAAAAACAGTAATTATTCATCCCCTGGCCGGTGTGCTTTCAGCGGTGGGAATAGGACTTTCGGACGTCAAGGCAATAGAGCCGCTGTCCATTCAAAAAACTTTCGACAAGACTCTAATTCCTGAATTGGAAAAAAGTTTCCAGGACATGATGAATCGTGCCCGAGCAAAACTGCAAGAGCAGGTGGAGAACGTCGACAATACAGTATTTCAAAAGAAACTATTGATTCGCTACCAGGGCTCCGACACCACTCTCGAGATTCTCTCCGGATCGTATGAGTTAATAGAAGCAAACTTCCACGAAAGTCACGCCCAGCGCTTTGGCTTCAGCGAACTTGACAAACCGCTGATTGTAGACTCCTTGCGCCTGGAAGCCAGCGTCTCCAGCGAAGAGCGTGCGAATTCTCCCGTTTTTGATCACCGCTTCGACGAAATCGACACCAAACCAGGCACCATCAGTAGCCTGAAGCGGGTAAAAATGTACAGCAAAGGAGAGTGGCACGACACTCCTGTCCTGGCAAGACGGGAGCTTGCTCAGGACAAGCAGAGAGTAGGCCCTATCATAATAATGGATGATACCAGCACGAATATCATCGAACCCGGCTGGCAGGTGAGAGTAGCTAAAGAAAAGAGCTTGATCATTGAAAGAATAGAAGAAGCAAATTCAGCTCAAAAACAACTGACTAATGAGGCTAAATTCAAATCAGATCCGATCTTGCTTGAGCTTTTCAACAACAAGTTCATGGCCATCGCTGAAGAGATGGGAGTGACGCTAAGAAACACAAGTCACTCCGTAAACATAAAAGAACGCCTGGACTTTAGTTGTGCCCTCTTCGACCGGGAAGGGAGGCTTATTGCCAACGCCCCTCACATGCCGGTCCACCTGGGCTCCATGGGCGCCAGTGTCCAGTCTGTTGTCAAAGATTTTGCCGAGTCAATGAAAGAGGGCGACTCATATATTCTGAACAACCCCTATAATGGCGGCACGCACCTGCCGGACATAACCATAATTACTCCGGTCTATATCACTCCTGGCAAGGATTCGTCCCCAAGCTTCTTCACGGCATCCAGAGGACACCATGCCGACATAGGTGGTATCACCCCTGGCTCCATGCCACCAAGAAGTCGCCATATTGAAGAGGAGGGTATTCTGATAGACCCTACGCTTCTGGTTAGAGATGGCACTTTTCTCCAGGAAAAGATCTCTGCAATTCTGAGCGCTGGTCCCTATCCAGCTCGCAATATCGAGCAAAACATTGCCGACTTGAAAGCCCAGGTGGCGGCAAATAGAACAGGAGTCATAGCACTAAACAGACTTGTGGAAGCTTACAGTCTCGAATTTGTGGATGCGTACATGGAGTTTATTCGAGCAAACGCAGAACACTCAGTGAGAAAGGCGATAAGCAGTCTATCCGATGGCTCTTTTGAATTGCCCACGGACAGCGGAGCCAGGATAAAAGTTACTATCAAGGTAAATCGATCAAAGAAAGAAGCAACAATAGACTTCACCGGTACTTCCGGTGAACAAGAGACAAACTTCAACGCCCCTGCTTCAATCACAAGGGCGGCGGTGCTCTACGTCTTTCGCACCCTGGTGGAAGATCAAATCCCCTTGAACGATGGTTGCCTGGCGCCCTTAAAAATTATTCTGCCGGAAAAATGCATGCTCAATCCCTCGTATCCCAGGGCGGTGGTGGCAGGCAACGTGGAGACATCCCAGGCGATAGTAGACGCGCTTTACGGCGCCCTGGGCACCATGGCCGCCAGTCAAGGCACCATGAACAACTTCACCTTCGGGAATGAAAACTACCAGTACTATGAAACCATATGTGGAGGCTCAGGCGCAGGCTACAATCATCCTGGAACAGACGCCATCCAAACCCATATGACCAATTCCCGTCTTACAGATCCTGAGATCTTAGAGTGGCGATATCCGGTGATTTTAAGAGAGTTTTCAATTTGTAGAGACAGCGGCGGCAAAGGTCAGTACCGGGGCGGCGATGGAGCCAAAAGGGTAATAGAATTCCAGGAGCCGATGACAGCATCGATTCTATCGCAAAGAAGAACAGTTGCCCCATTCGGCCTCAAGGGCGGCGGCGAAGGCAAGCCCGGCAAAAACTATGTTATTCGCCGCTCCGGTTCAGTGGTTAAATTATCGGGAACTGACTCTATACAGATGGAAGCAGGCGACCGCTTCGTGATTGAAACGCCAGGCGGTGGTGGCTATGGCGAGAGAAACAAAGACAGGTTAGAACCGCATGGTTGAAGAGACAGCGGAAATCAAAGACAAGAAGCCGGAAAGCTCTCCATTGCCGGACGTGGGCGACCTCCTCTTCATAGGAGTCATGTATATCCTTCTCTTCGGCCGGCCTCACTTTCTTTTCCAAGATGCTTCAATCGGCTGGCATCTTCAAGCCGGCAAATATATCTGGCAAAGTCATTCAATTCCTTACACCGATCTGTTCTCATACACCTTCCCCGACAAAGCCTGGGTAGCCTATGAGTGGCTCTTCGATCTGATCGCCTACGCGTTGACTCTGGCGGGTGGTTATAACCTTCTGGCAGTTGCTGTCTCCGGAACCATTGCCTTTGTTTTGATGAAAATGTATGACCGGGCAAGGGAATATGGGGCTCCGCTGGCTCTAGCAACCTTCGCCTCCATCATAGGAATACTGGCTTCGGCTGTACACTGGCTGGCAAGACCCCACATCATAACTTTCCTGGCCGTTTCCTACTTCGTCGCGATACTGGAGAGTTTTAATAAAGACGAGATAAAACCAGGCAAAATGATCGGTCTTCTGGCACTGATAATGGTTCTCTGGGTCAACTGCCATCCGGCTTTTCTACTGGGCATAGCGCTTTGCGGTATCTATTTTGGTATCAACCTATTGCTCTACGTAAAAGACAGAGGTCTTGAAACTGCCTCCAAATACCTGGAGCGAACCAAAGTATTCTTTGCCGCAGGTTTCGCTGTCTCCATGGCCACTCTACTCAATCCCTACGGCTGGAACCTACACATCTATATTTTCAAATATCTCAGGGGAAGCAGCATCCTTGAAAATACTGATGAATTCCTCTCCCCGGTTTTTCATGACGACATTCACGCTCTCTGCCTGGAGATACTATTTTTCTTACTCATTGTGGGCGCTGCCGTAAGCAAGAAAAAACTTTCGGCACCGTATTTGATAGTGGTGCTCATGTTTCTTCACCTCTCGCTTTCAGCTGTGCGCAACATTCCTCTCTTCGCCCTGGTTTCAGTACCTGCCATCGGATTTCTCTTTAGCGAACACAGTATCTTTGATCGAATCCGCGCCTTACCTGCCAATCTGCAAGACAAGCTCAGACCCTTTGCTGAATTTGACGCCCAGGAGCTACTTTCTAAAAGGCGATTTCTATCCCTGGCTTACTTTTCCACAATGGTAATCGCCGCTCTTTGTGGCGGCAGCCTCATGGGAATCGTCAACCTGGATTCAGGATTCGACAAAACCAAAGTGCCCACAAAGACCCTCTCCTTCATCAAGAAAGAACTCCTGAACCCAGACCGTGGCTTCAACTATGACAACTGGGGAGGTCTACTGCGTTACCAGCTTAACCAGAGAGTTTTCATCGACGACCGCGCCGATTTTTACGGAGAAGAATTCTACAATCAGTACGGAGTTATCGTGCAAACAAGGCCCGGATGGAGGAAACTCCTGGAAAAACACGGCATCGAGTGGGTTCTCATGCCTTCCGACACAAAGTTGGCATTAGCTCTCAAGAAAGAATCCGGTTGGCGCCTGGCCTGTCAGGATGCCGCTTCATGCCTGTATTTGAAGACTAAAGTGCCCAGCCAAGGCCAGCCAAAGACGGAATAACAACAAGCGTCGCCTGGCAAAAGCCCCAAATATCATAACTCAGGCTTTCCTCAAGGATACTGAAGGCACAAACAAGTAACTAGACACCGCCACCGAACCCAGGCGGCAAACCATAACCCCATCTCGAAAATGGAACCATCGGATGACACCCAGTTGAGCGATAAGAGTTCTAGAGATAAGCTCGCATAACTGCTAATGTGATCTTAGAGCAAATTTCCACAGTGTATACTGGGGTCTACTCTATACGTCGGAACCCTTACAAAGAAGCCATGCCCCATAAGCCTCCATACAAAGTTGTACTCGCAGAAGATCACGAAATAGTACGGGTCGGACTCAGCCTGCTCATCGAACAATGGGAAGATTTCGAAGTCATCGCCGAAGCAACCAATGGCAAGGAAGCCATCGCCCATGCCGGAATGCACAGACCGGACCTGGTTCTTATGGATGTCGGAATGCCTGTTCTGGACGGCGTTCAGGCTACCCAGGAGATCAGAAAGAGATACAACGATACCAAGGTAGTGATGCTCACTTCTCACAGTGACTCCGATACCGTTTTCGCCTCCCTGGCCTCCGGCGCCCAGGGCTACTGCATAAAAGACGTTACACCGGAAAAACTTCGGGCCGGACTGACCTGTGTTTTATTCGGAGACCTATGGGTAGACGCCATTCTTGCCCAGCACCTACTTTCATTCATCTCATCGGTAAACGCCCAGGGCTACGGCTCCGCCGATGAACTGGTCAGCAGCCTGAACGCCAGCGCCAATGCAAGCAGAGTCCAGGCTGAAAAACCTGCCGGCTCTGTTCAAACCGATGAAAGACCAAACCTGACAGGTCGGCAATTGGAAATTCTCGCCCTGATAGTAGATGGAAAGTCTAACGCGGAAATAGCAGATGACCTCTCCATTAGCAGAGATACGGTCAAAACCCACGTTCGCCACATTCTCGAACGTCTCGCCATCACGGACCGAACCCAGGCGGCGGTGAAAGCAATTAAAGAAGGCTATTTCGACGACTAGGACGCACCACCGAGGTTATAAAGCCAGCGCATGACACGTCCGCTCAACATCATCCTCAAAGATTCAAATAGAGCCAACGCTGCCCTCTTGCGCCATCTACTGCTACAAAGAGAAGAAGAATACCGTCTGTTTACCTTCGGCTCAGAGAAAGAGGTCCTGGACTACCTCAATATGATTGCCAGGGATGAAGTATCGAACCTAGCGCCTGACGGCATAATAATCTCCCCGGGCATCGAAGATCCGAAACTCTCACAACTCCTCAAGAGCCTGGAAGAAAGGAACTTTCTTGACAAGCCCCAAATAGCTCTGACCAGAGACCTCCAGGAGCAGAGACAATATCCTGAAGACTACCTCGTTTTAAAAATTCCTTTCGAAGAAGAAGCCCTGGGCGAATTTTTAGAAGCGGTCAAAAAACAGATAGAGCCGATAAAAAAAGAGCTAGTCCCAAAATCTCCCCAAAACTTTGAAAGCGACAAAAGCGAAGCAAGTGAGACAAAATCCCCCCTGGGTAAAATCAGCAACAACCTCCGAGTCCTAATCGTCGACCCCAATAGCGCCACCACAGAGTTGCTTACAGCCTCCCTGGGCAGCCGGCTTGGCGGCAAGTGCCACATGGACAGCTGCCGCACGCTCAAAGAAGCATCCCGCATTTTGCAACGCCATAACTATGATGCGATAGTCACCGACCTCAATCTTCCTGACAGCAAAGGCGTGGAAACTTTCCAGTCCATAAGAGCAACTAGACCAGAATTAGCGACCATAACCGTGGTAGAAAAAGGCGATGAAAAGCTAGGCGAGAAAACCATGGAGATGGGCGCTCAGAAATATTTCATCAAAGAGCCGGAAGAGTACATATCAAAACTGACCCGCTCCATATACGCAACCATAGCCGGTGGAAACGGAAGTGACCCGGACGACGAATTCCAAATCGGAGAAGCACTGGAATCGGCACCATTCATGATGGTATCGGTCGACAAAGATCTGCATATCCGCAATTACAACGACTCTTTCATAAACTACACTCGACTGCCTCAAGAAGAAGTATCCGACTCCTGCATATTCTCCGTGGTCCCGGAACTCAAGGTATTACCACTAGTGGCAGTCTTTTTTGACAAAAGAAGCTATCAAGACTATGGATACAAACTAAGCAAAATTGGTCAGGGTCATTATCTGGGTAAGTACTGGGACCTGTATGCCTGGCCGATACTAGATTCTGACAGCCCTGATGGAGAAGTAAAAGAAGCTGTTCTCATCGCCACCGATGTATCAAAAAGAGTTGAAGGAGAACTTGAACGGAAGCAACTTTTCGCCGCTCTCGCCCATGACATTAGAAATCCTCTGCTGGGCATCAAAAACACCCTGGACATGGTACTCAAAGGTGTCCTGGGAGACATTCAACCACCGCGACTGAAGAGCATCCTGACCTCGTTTCAAAAGAGCAACTATGGACTACTGCTCATGCTCAGCAACATAATCGATGTATACAAACATGAATCCAGCCCGGATATCTATCGCTTTAAACCAGCCAACATTACTAAGATAGCGGAAGACGTAGCCAAAGAAGTGGAGAACCTTTCCGGTACGGACCAGGCTGTAGTCAGCATTGATTTCGAAAGCGGCATTCCCGACCTCAACCTGGACGAGTCGGCTATGCGCAGACTCTTCATGAACCTTCTATTTAACGCGGTCAAATTCGCCGAACCAGGAACTGATATAAATTTTGATATATTCACCCGTGAATCCCTTTTATACATGGTGGTTCGAAATCAGGGCGCCCAGATGGGAGAGAACAAACTCTCCTCTGTCTTCAGGGGAGTCATGGAAAGTGGTAGTATCAAATACGGTTCCGGATTAGGTCTATATCTATGCCGAAAAATAGCGGTAGCCCATAAAGCAAATATAGAATGTCGTAGCGATTCAGACGGACAGACGCGCTTCATCCTGACCATGGACTTGTCCGAAACGGAATTCACCCCTGTGAATCATCCATTCTACAAACATAAGCTAACGCACTAATTCTGACTAAATCAGATACCAGCTCTACAATGCCGATAGATATCAACTGCCTACTTAGCGTCCGGATCGAGAGCTTTCAATCGGTGATGTGTTAGCTCTTTCCGAGTTTTCTTTGCCTGCTCTGCGGTCAGGCGCTCTTCGGAGAAAACTTGATCACCGTTTGCTTTCATCTGCTGGTGAAATTCATCCTTAGTCTTAACCGGCTGCTCCAGAGCTTTCAACTTTGTTGCGGTTACCCGCGCGTCGTCTACTCTTGACACGGAACAGTTATCGCCACCTTGAAGAAAAGGAATCTTGCTCTTCAGTTCATGTACAGCTTCCGCTATTTTTGCCTTAATTGAATCCGACAAAACGATTCTCCTGTAGAACTCTATAACGACTATAGCAAATGAATACCGGACGCATGCAAATTAGATTAATTATTGAGACACATGCATATTTAGAGCCAAAATAGGGAACAGCAGCAAACCTTTGTATCCCACCAGGAAGAAAGAGAATCTCAAAAGCCGCCACGCATAGACTGGAACGAGTATTGGCCTCATTTGCGGTACTTTTGCTCCATGATTTAAAAAATGGAAGGAAGAAGCCTGGGCGGTAGAATTGGGATGGCAATTCAACTAAAATCTGAAGATATTTTCTCGACAGACCCATGCTTGACGATTTAGATCAGCAATATTGCAACACAAAACATTACGGACCCGTTCTAGCCGAAGAAAACGGCTATCTGGTAATGCGTTGTTCATTTTGCGAAATCATATTCAAAACTCCGGCACCAGCATCCAGCGAAGATTCAGATTGCCGAAAGAACTCCAAGACCTGCATTCAGGCCTGCGATTGGTTCAATGAAGACCAGATGGTCAAATGTCGCGCCTGTGGCTACACCGGACCAATTCCATAGACTTTCCCGCCCATAAGCTACAACATTCCGCATTAGCCTTCATAAAACAAACACCAACAAACTATATTCCGGAGTAAAACCAATCAATGTCATCAGAGATAACCAGGGTTGGAGTAGGTGTTTTAGTGGTGCGTGATAAAAAGCTTCTGTTAGGGAAAAGGAGCGGCAAGCATATGCCAGGACTATATGCCGCACCGGGAGGTCACCTGGAGTATGGAGAATCTTTTGCCCAATGCGCTGCGCGAGAAGTAATGGAAGAAACCGGATTGCTCGTAACTGACCTACACTTTCTGATGATAGGAAATTATGACTTCAGCGGAAAGCACTATGTTGATATAGACATGGTGGCATATAGCAACCACGGCGAGCCTAAAGTGATGGAACCTGACAAAGTCGAAAGCTGGCATTGGCACGGACTAGACGAACTTCCCTCGCCACTTTTTGTAGTGACGGCTAGAATGATCGAAGCATTTCAGGGAGGATTCAGTGCCGATGAAACTGCGATTAGATCAGTCATTGGTCAATGAAATGAAGCGACGCCTCTGGCACCAAAAACAAAAGAGACAACGCCTATGACATCATCTTGTGGACTCTACGTCACCCCGGAAGATTTCGAAAAAGCACTCGAATTTGTTTTCCTAAGCGGATATACCATCTATCAAAATCAATCAAGTACAACCTGAGAAATTCTAAAATTCGCAAATCAAACGGTTTTGCCGTGCACAAAGGTGCAGCCAAACTAGAAGACAGTGAATATTCATCGAGGAGAACAAAAAAGTGCTCTGAGCGAAAACCTTATCGCTAAAAGTATCTACTTCTATGGAAGATGCACATTTCTCTTTTTCCGACACACAAACAGAGCCGCCTCAACGTCATCAACTTAAAATTGAATCTACTGTCAGACTATCGTTAAACTCACGCTCTTCAAACACTATTCTATTTGTCATGCTCAACAGAGCATCTTCTGGGATTTCAATATTTTCTAGCTTCTCAGGAGCATACTGCCTGGTAATAAGGATAGCTTCTCTTCTTTTTGCTCGAATTTCCTCCGACTCTGTCGCCTGCATCTCTATCTCCACAACACTTAAATCTGAAAGATCAAAATAGGCAAATGTGCTCCAGTTGCCTAAATGCCCATCCAGTACAGCAACTGAAATGCCATCTTTTCTAACTGCCAAATCTTCACGAAGACGAGGACTCTCAATAGACCCCAATGGCGGAAGAGAAGCAATTGCTAAATTCGGCAATAGAAGACGAAGTATAAAAAGTAGAACAAAATCAGTCGATAAACTAAGCTTATTAATCGCGCTCGCCAGATCATACTCTACAGTTGAAGACCCCATCTTTCCTCTCTGTGAATGCATACACCGTATAGAGTCTCCATCACTGACTAACAAGGTCTTTAGAGTATCTAGATCTCCGCCTACAGCTTCTATCTCAAAACGAAAAAGTATGGGACGGATAAACTTGAAAGAGAATCTCTTAGTCATCTTTTCTAATCTCCAATCCGAGGTATGGAGATAAGACTCCGTATATCCGAAGTCATGATAAGTATTGCAATTTGCGTAACGTTCTTGGACTCCAGACAAAATTTCAGATGGCTGCATATATACAGAGACTCCTGTTCCTGTTCTCACTATGATACTAGCCGAGTTCAAAAAAGTTTTAAATAACCCCAAAAGGTTATGGATGTTTACTATATTCTTTAGTTTATAAAACGCAAGAAGAGAAACGCGCAGAGGCGTTTCTCGAAAACCTAGAATAGTCAGTTTACTCTACGTATCAGCAGATGTAACCCCTGGAACAGCTAGCAACTGTTGCTCCTGTCAAAACGCATCGCACCAAGCAAGTCAAGTAAGTCGCACCTGGCTGATTCATGCATTGAGCGAAACAAGAACCTCCTTCCGCACCCAATACCGGCTCATCAGCGCCAAGATTCGGCGTCTGCTGAGGGTCGAACTGAGCGTTTGCGCTGTATGGACTACCGGCTGCGGACGAGCCCGGCGAAAGCGAACCACCGCCGAACGACACACCAAAACCGGATGACCCCTGAGACGAACAACCGCATCCACCAACAAACACACTGCTATCATAAGCAGGCAAAGTGGTTCTCGAATGCATCGAAATAAAGGTCATGTGAGGATAGAGCCACTCGACAGGAATGTATGTCGGCGGTCCCCATAGCTTGGAAGCCCTTACACATCCACAATCCGCGGCAAGGCCTAACGGATCGGTGAACATGAACGGGGCGTTATGAACATAGGTATAGAGGTTCAGCCCATCGACATATCCAGCCGGGTCAGGTTGCAAGAACCGACCGAGAGCCGGGGAGTAGACACGGTGCTTGAAGTAATAGAGACCTGTCTCAGCATCATAGCGCTGACCAGTAAAGCCAAAGGCGGTACCGGTCATGCTACCACTCTCACCAAAAGGTGAATAAGCGTAGCTGTTGAGAACAGCACCGGAAGAGTTGGTGGTCGCGACGATCGATCCCATCTTATCGTGGTGCAGATAGGTAATCGTGCCACCAGCTTCCACGCGGATCAGAGGCTCATCCATATCCTGCCCATAGACGAATCGATCGATGAGTGAACCAGAGGTTCCGTCATACTGCGCAATCATCTGAAGCTGGGAATAGATGAATCTGGTCTTGGCAGATCCGACAACCTTCTGCGCCTGACGGTGCTGAGGGTCATACTGATAGGAAGCGCTCACCCCCGACTTGGAAGCAGATACCAGATGATTTTCGGTATCATAGCCAAACGTCCAGACTCCATCACCAGTAAGGGCACCGGCGCTGTTATACGAGTATGTCGAACCACCCACGGTCGGGTACTGATTCACCCCGTTGGCTGAGCCATAGCTCTCGGTGCCGGCGGCGGATGGGTGCCACATGTAGGCGGCATCATCCACGCCCTGGTTGGTCACTTCGTGGACATTGTTATATCCATAATCAAAGTCGACGGACGAGCCGACGAAGGCATGCTTCAGCGCCGAGAGATTGAACACATAGTCGTAGCCGGGCGAAGCCGCCATCAGCGCCTCGAACTCGGCGGCGCCGGCATCGATCGAGAAGGTCTCGAACTCGCCATCGAAATAGCCCAGCGTGCTGCGCAGGTCGCGCACCAGCTCGACCATGTTG
>JAUIJG010000047.1 GCA_030431355.1 bacterium | reverse complement strand
GTCTATGGAGAGTTCGTCAGCCACCAGCATCTTGATATTGGTGTTCACTCCCTGGCCCATCTCGGTGGCTCCGGTGGAGACCTGCACGGTGCCGTCCAGGTAGATGTTCACCAGGGCATTAGCCTGATTGAGAAACTTATTGGTAAAAGAGATTCCAAACTTTACCGGTGTTATAGAGAGCCCTCGAATATGGGTTCTCGACTTCCCGTTGAACTCCTCGATCGCGGCTCTTCTTGCTTCGTATTCCGAAGTGAGCTTCAGCTCTTCAAAAATCTCAGGTAATGTATTGTTCTCCACGATCTGACCATACGGTGTCGTGTTTCTCTCTTCGAGACCGTAGAGGTTTTTCTCTCTAACCGCAAAGGAATCAATCTTTAAATAGGCGGCAATCTCTTCCACAACGCTCTCTATGGTCAGCACTCCCTGGGGTCCGCCAAATCCACGGAAAGCCGTATTAGGAGGGAAGTTCGTCTTACAAATTCTTCCGCTAATCCTGGTGTTTGGAATATAGTAAGCATTTTCAGCATGGGTGAGAGAACGTCCCAAAACCGCGGTAGATAGGTCGTTATAGGCTCCTCCATCGGCGAAGAAATTTACTTCCAGAGCTTCTATTAAACCCTCGTCGTCAAAGGCAACCCGGTAATCATTTTGATAGGGATGACGTTTACCCGTGTATTTCATGTCGTCATCTTTATTATAAGTCAAACGCGCCGGTCGTTTTAACTTGTGAGCCACAAGAGCAGCCATCACAGCCGGGTGGGTCGCCTGGCACTCTTTGCCGCCGAAGCCGCCGCCCATTCTTTTGGTCACCACAACCACTTGGTTCTGCTGCAAGCCGAGAAGATGCGCGGCCACATGCTGAACTTCTGAAGGAGCCTGGGTAGAAGAATGGATAGTAAGCTGATCAAACTCCCCGGGATATACGACACAAGCCTGGGATTCAAGATAAAAGTGGTCGGATCCACCGATCACTATCGTTCCTTCTATCACATGCCTGGCATTCTTAAACACACTGCCGGCATCACCACTTTTGATACTATATTCTCTGTCGATAAATTGTTCTTTGTTGCGAGCCTCATTAATCGTCAACACGGGAGGCAACTCCTCCATCTCCAGCTCTATGGAATCCCGTGCGGTTTCAAGGGCTTTTCTGCTTTCAGCGGCTATCACCACAATGGGCTGGCCTAAAAATTCGCTGACCTCTTCAACCAGAAGAACTTCATCTTGAAGAATAGGACCCAATCGATTGTGATGCAAGTCCCTGTAGGTAAAGAGTCCCATCACGCCTTCCACTTCGCTTGCCTTTTGAAGATCCAGCTTCTTGATTCTGCCATGGGCAACCGGTGATCCTAAATAACCAACCAGAAGCTCTCCACGGGAGAACGGCATATCATCTACATAAACGGACTCTCCGGTGACATGTCCCCGGGCGGAGTCGTGGGGTATATCTCTTCCCATCACCGACATGCTAACTCCTCCTCCCGGGCTGTCTCATAGTAGAACCGAGACATAATATTCTCAGCCAGTTTGAGCCTGTATTCCCTGGAACCGCGAACATCGGACAGCGGCTCCAGACTCTTTCTTGCCATCTCTCCCGCCTCACAGAATGTCTCCAGGCTGTATTCTTTCCCGGCAAGAAACTCTTCCACTTCCTCCAGCCTATGGACCGTGGCGGCTACGCCACCATATGCGATAGCAGCCGACTCAACAAGGGAGCCTTTGCGCCTCACTCTGATAGCAGCAGTAAAAGCAGAAATATCGAGATGTTGACGGCGGGACACTTTGTAGAGCTTCAACGCCTCTTCCGCCGAAGGCAAGCCGAAACTGACACCGGTAATCACCTCTCCATCCCCCTGGTCCAGGGCGAGCTTCTTATAGCCGGTATAAAACTCAAGTATTGGAATCTCGCGGCTACCGCTCCTGCCTTTAACATGAATCCGGGCGTCCATGACAAATAGGTATGGGAGGGTGTCGGCTATGGGTGAACCGTTGGCGATATTGCCGCCAAGGGTGCCCTGGTTTCTAATTTGCGGGGAACCGAAAACCCAGAATATATAGTCGAGATCAGGATGTCTACGCAAGAGACATGACTCCAGGTCGGAAAGACTGACGGAAGCACCCACCTCTACCCGGTCACCTTCCTTGCTGTCCGTAAACCGAATATAGTCGATCTCAGAAACGGAACCGGTGTAGATAACATCTTCTATCTCGATGAAACCTTTGTTCAACTGAACGGAGAGGTCCGTCCCTCCAGCCACCATCCTGCCCTTCGGATACTTACACTTAGCTTCGACCAGGGCATCCAGACTGTTGGGCAAAATTGCTCGCTTCCCTTCATGCTCCACAAGCACCTGTTGATCACGGACCTGGTCGAATCCTTTGAGAATGGCACTCTCATCAAATAGGTCACCAACCGAGACAATCTTTTCGGTATCCACTTCCAGACCAGCTTTGACAATGGATTCATAACCGGTGCAACGACAGAGATTGCCGGTCAATCCATCTTTGATGTCACTGTCCACCAGCGGCTCTCTATCTTCGAACAGAGCTGTCATGGCCACGATGAACCCGGGGGTGCAATAACCGCACTGCGCCCCATGACATTCAACCATGGCATCCTGAACCGCAGTCAGCGCGCCATTTGATTTCAGACCTTCCACGGTGATCAGGTGACAGCAATCCACCTGGTAGCCGTAGAGAATACAGGCATTCACAGGCTTGTAACTGAGCTTTTTGGAACCCGTGCTTGTGCCTTTATCTGTAGCCATATCAAGCTGCGCCTCATTCTCGGGCTGCGTCTCTTTCTCGGACTGATCTAGCCGACCGAGCATCACCGTGCATGCCCCGCAATCCCCTTCGGCACAAACAACCTTTGTCCCACATAGACTGGCCGAGGACCTGATATACTCTGTAATCGGCTGAAAAACCGCTTCTCCTGTCAGTTTGTGCTCACGGCCGTTTATGTAGACAAGGATAAAATCTCGCATCGAGGAACCACCTGGGTGGGGAAGCTAAAATAGGTCATTGGATATGATACCCGGCCCTTTCACTATTTCCAAGTATCGCCATCGGCCAGTCCACGGAAACATGCTCTTGGCATATTGACAGAAAGCAGATGAACCCATCGAAAAACTCTATTTTTACTGTAGGTCACTCAAACTTGAGACTGAATCAATTCGTCTCCATGCTCCAGGAATGCAAAATAGAAGTTGTCGTGGATGTCCGCTCCCAGCCGTATTCTAAGTATTGCCCCTACTTCAATAAGCGAGAGATAGAAGCAGGTCTAAAGGCGGCTGGATTTGATTATTATTTCAAGGGCAACAGCCTGGGCGGCAAACCATCGGACGATGACAGTTATGATGAAGACGGTCATGTGGACTATGAAAAGCTCTCCCGCACAGAATTATTTCTAGAAGGAATAAATCACTTACTTGACCTGGCCAGAGGCAAGCGCCTTTCCCTGATGTGCGGAGAAGAAAATCCGGAGAGCTGCCACCGCAGACTTCTCCTCGGTCCCGCCCTGAAGCAAAGAGGAATACGGCTGATGCACATAAGAAAGAACGGCGTTCTGGAAGAGGACTTCGAAATCTCCAGCGAAGAACCATCTACTACAACAACCCAACTCTCCCTCTTCGAAACAGCCAAGCCCACCGAGAACAAACCCTGGCGCTCGAAAAACCCGGTAAAGAAAGAGAGTTAGAGAGCGAGCAGGACCAGTTTTCTGGCACCTCATTTAGTACCATTACCGCAAAGAATTACTTGCTTCCAGCCTTTCTAATTCTCTCTGCTACTTTCTGATTTTTTCTGAAAGTTTCTGACCTTCTTTCTGATTCGCCCGGGTACTCTGCATTTTAGAACCCTTCTGCTTGACATTCCTGTCAATATAAAAAAGCCCTTGAAGACAAAGCCTGACGGGGCTTTCAAATTTAATTCATTTTTTTGCCGACAATGAAAACGGTTTCCATTTTTGTGATATAGTAATCCGTCCAGTCAGAAACCATTCAGTCGGCAAGAGACCCATCGATCTATTTATCAATCTATTTATCAATCAATTTATCTATCCAGCTTATCCACCCGTCAGGAGTTCCAATCAAAATGAAAAATTCTAGAAATCAAAGAAATCAAAAAGGCCAGAGCATGGTCGAATACGCCATCGGCATCGGCGCCGTCGCCGCCCTTTGCATGGTAGCCCTGGGCTCCCTGGGACATATGTGTGGAGACATGATCTGGAACGTGGAGCAAGCCATCAACTACAACGGCACAAAAGCCCCCCATCACGGACGCACAATCAACACCTCCGCTACCCCCTGGGTACTGGACTAAGGATTTCAACCGGCTGCAATCAGCCTGAGACAAGCATATCTAAAAGACGGGCTTCAACTTCAATGCAGTCCGTCTTTTTTGTATTCTCTAGCGGCTTGCTTTCCGCGCTCTTCGTCGACAAAAAAGAGAACAAACAAGCCGATTACAAAATAGGAGATGGTGCTGACAAGCGCTATGCGAAAGTTGCCGTTGGATAAATAGGTAAAAAGACCGTAGGACATCGGACCAAGTATCGCCGCAGCTTTTACGGAAAGACCCCAGAGCCCGAAAAACTCCGCCGCCCTTTCGGTGGGGGCGAACTGACCGATAAGAGCCCTGCCGCAGGAAGCGCTTCCGCCCATGGAAAGACCCATCAACACGGCGCCAGCCCAGAAAAATGAACTCTCACTAGAGGCGATCACCAGACTGACCGACACTATCCAGATGATAAGGGAGAGCGCCACCGCTTTTTTAGAACCGATCTTGTCCTGAATCGCCCCAAAAGAAAAAGCCCCTATGGCTCCGGCCACATTGACCACCATGATCATCAAAATTGTATCGCTGGTCTCAAAACCCATCACCTGCTCCGCGTAGACAGCCGCCATTACCGCCACGGTGGTTGAGCCGCTGGTGAAAGCTAATAAGGAGAGCAGAAAGACAAAAAGGTCTCGAAACTCCGCCCTGCGCTTCACAGTCTCTTTTAACCGGCCAAAGCCTATAGAGAAATAGCTCTCCTGCCTTGGCGTAGGATGGGGCTTTGCTCGCTCTTTCAAGAACAAGAAAGTGGGGGTCGCCCCCAGGGCAAATACCAGGGCCACAATCCACATGGTCACCGGAACGAACTGAGAAGAGACCTGGCCCAGACTTTCTGCCCACTTTATATATGATAGACAGATTGCCAGAACCCCAAGACCACCCATGTATCCCACCGCCCAGCCCAGGGCTGAGATTCGCCCCATGTTGTTCTGATCGGCAATCTCCGGCAAAAAAGCAGCAATTAAATCCTCACCGGTTCCAAACATCAAATTTGCCAGGCCAAGAACAACAAGCCCAAACCAGATGTCTCCCGGTCCCACAAAACCGAGCAAAACCACCGAGAGAACCAGGGCAATACTGGTAATCAGCAACAAAAACTTCTTTCTGGCGGTGTAGTCAGCCATGGCGCCAATAATAGGAGCGCTCACCACCACAAGCAGATTCGAGATCGCGATCAGAGAAGTCAAATAAAGAGTTGCGGTTCCGGTCCCCAGTGACTTAGCCACTGTTCCCACGAAATAAGCATTAAAGACAGCGGTGGAGACCACCGTTACATAGCTGGAATTAGCAAAATCGAACATAGCCCAGGAGGCAATCTCTTTGCGGCTTACCGGAGATTCCATCAACTCGGTGGACTGATTCAAAACAACTTCCTTTCCTTAATGCAAATCGCTCCCTTAAAGAAAAATGCGATCTATCTGGGGTAGTATCATGGGGTTCAATCAAAATCGTACTGTACTTAATCTACTAGGCTTGTTATGGCGATAAAACGAAAGCTTATCACTTTATCAACTGTTTCCCTCCTCCTGGGAATCTCCACCCCTGTGTTCGCGCAAAATTTGGACTATGGTCCGGACGGAAAAGAGAAGACGCCGGGTGCGCCGCCGGAACTGCCGACCCATCCTGAACATATTGAAAAATCCAGAAATGAAGTAGAGCTTCCCGAACCGCTTAAACAACACCGTGAGCATTTTGAAAAAGCTAAAGGGACAGAGTCGAAGGAGCCGGAAGGGGATAAACTCCCCGCCGAAGAAAAGACTCTTTTGCAAGACGAAAAAATTAGTGAGCAATGGAGAAAGTACATTAATCAAGGTGATGAAGCTATCGCCGATGGCAAGTTCAGCTCCGCCACATCAAAGTACAAAAAAGCTTTATCCATAGCAGAAAAATCTGAGCACCCGGAAAGACTTTCCGCCATAACACTTAAGCGCCTGGGTATGGGCTACACAGGCAGAAAGCAATTCACCGAAGCCAGAGATTATCTAAAAGAGGCGGCAGACAAATACCGCAAGCTTGGTATCAACGACGAGGGAATGAAAAACGCCGTAGCCGACTTGCAGAAGTGGTACAAAGAGCTGGACTTTCGCAAGTTCGGTGACAAGGTGGCAGGCTACTTCAAAGAAGCAAAAGTAGAACGCATTTCTGTATTCAAAGACCAGGAAACTCCAAAAATAGAAGTCTCCTTGCAAGAAAAATTGATTCGCGACCTCAAGTCAGAGAAAGTGAAGAAGATTCGCTTCGATAAGACAATCAGCTTCAATTTCAAAATTCTGCCCCAGAGTAAATATGGTGTCGACCATGTTGAAGGATTGCAGGTGAAGACCAAGAAACTCTGGGTGAATCTCTTCGCTTCAATAATGGGACTGAATCCCAGCAATGAGCCGGAAGCAAGCGTAACCGGAGGCAAACTCGGCAAGGAGAAAACAGTCACCCTCCGGGTGCCTGACAAAGTCTACGACAAATCGATAGCAATACTAAACGAGCTAAAAGAAGCCATAAATAGCACCAAATACGACTCCAATCTTTTTGCCCTGACAGCAGAGGGAGAGGCTCGCGGTACGGCACCCTCAACGGTTACCATCCCTGGCACAATCCCCATGGTACCGGTTCAAAAATCGACTATTCCAGGCGCGAAAAACAAACCCCTTCACCCACCGCCGGAAGTCATTCATACAATTGAAAAGCCGGTGGAGCCGGAGAATCTGGATTCCACTCAACCATACGGCGAAGTCATGGACAGTCATCTGAACCAGGACAAGCCGACGACCCGATATCCATAAAATGGCGCCCTATCCTCTTTTGCCCACCAGATGAGAGTCCGGGAAAATGAACATGAAGAAAGCCGAAGAATCCATTCCGGATGTTAAAAACCAGCGCAATTTACTGCTCGCTAATTACGGCATGGTGCTTCTCGCCGGTTTAAACACTGGCTGGATCGGACCACTCATTCCCACCATCGCAAGACAACACCACATGCCGGTTACGGAGCTTGGTTCTCTACTGAGCGTACAATTTTTCGGATGCCTGGTCACCATGAGCATGGGCAAAAAGATTGTCGACTTATTAGGAATCAAAGCCTCCCTGATTGCGGCAAGCATTGTGACGCTTTTGGGCTTCCTTCTTTTCGGATTGGGTGGCGGGCAGGAATTTCTATGGCTCGGCTCACTGTTGATTGGAGCAGGCACCGGCATAAACTCCGTCACCGGAACCCTGGTGGTCTTAAGGCTGGTAAAGGAGAATTCGGCCACCGCCCTGAACAAAGTTCACCTCTTTTTCGGTCTGGGAGCACTCCTGGGTCCCGGCATCGCCTGGCTTTCCCATATCAGCCCTTTCAGCTACAGAGCCGCATTCATATTCGGAGCCCTGGTATCCCTGGGGCTTACATTGATAGCAACCCGAGCAAGCGAACTGGCGAAAGCGATACCAGAAAAAGAACCTCCTCCAAGCAAAGAGACCTTGAAAAAGCCTTTGCTCTGGATATACAGCCTGGTTCTATTTTTCTATGTGGGCATCGAATCCGGCGCCACAGCCTGGCTGTTCGTCTTCCTTCGCAAGGCCAGCCTTTTACCCCATGAGCAAGCATCCCTGGGCATGTCTGCGCTATGGCTCGGACTGACACTCTCTCGCTTTTATAGCGGACGCCTTTGCCGAATGTATTCACCGGCCATGGTGGCAACCAGCGGCATGATCCTCTCTCTCATCACCCTGGCTATTTTATCTCTCAACCCTCAGCTATCGATGTTTACGCTTGTTGTGGTAGCCATCCTGGGATGCGGCTATGGACCTGTTTTTCCAACAGTTCTAGCCATGGTGAATTCCCGCTTTTATCATTCTATGGCCCTGGTGACCACAGTTGCTGTAACAACAGGCTTTCTCGGGGGAATGATCTATCCCTACGCGGTGGGCAAAATTTTTGAAGGAGAAGGATTAAAAACAGGAATGGGCTTCCTGGCAGGCGGCTCCCTGCTCATGATTCTATTGTTTCTAGTCACCCTGAGAAAAGGCATGGACAATGATGATCAAGCTCACCAGCCTGCAGATAACTCCTCCCGGACAGCTAAAGATTTCCCGGAGGAAGAGTTGAATATAAGCCCTGTCACAAGCCCAGGAGAACAGTCATGAAACCAGGACCAGAAAGGAAACGATCTAGAGAACGCCTCTTACTCTCTCTTTCCAAAACAGCTATCACCTGTACACTTTCCACACTTGCCTTGATTTCCTTCCCCGGCTCAGTTCAGGCACAATCGAACGCAACCACCGGAATGGAGATCCAAGATCAAACCGGCAACGTTTTCATGGAAGAGGTTATAGACCCGGAGGAGGAAGCACGAAAAGAGAGGGAAAGAAAACGCATAAGACCGATAGACAGGCATCGACTAAGCCCGGAAGAGCTAAAAAATCTTGGAGTGCAGATGGCTCCCTCGGGAGCGCTCGTGCCACTCATAAACAAAAATCCTTATGCTCCTCCAGTGAGGAGAAACAGAAGCCAGCTAACCACAGAGACCGAACCAGCCTGGATGTACGCACCATATGCAGTTCCATACTCAATGTACCGACCTTACCTAAACAGACCAAACATCTTTGCCGGCCCCGGTTTTTTAGGAATGGGCTCTCGCACCACAATAACCTACGGAGATAGCCCACAGCCCCAGGTATCAAGAACCTTCACCATGCCTCCTACACCGCTGCAGACAGGGTTGCCGTTCTTTAACGGATACAGAAACGGAGGTCTTTATGGTGGCTTTAGAACCGGAAATGGCTCGAACTTGAATTTCTTTCTACCGGGAATTTCCCAGTATTCCTTCGACTCCACCGTTACTCCGATAATTCGATAGCTTCAGGCATTGCCTAGATTTTCTTAACCGCCGGAGCTTTAAAGAGCTGTTTCGCTCTCTTACTGTCTTTAGCGGCAGCCGCATTGTTACCCAGCCTGGCATAAGCCTTTGCCCTGGCTGAATAATAACCGGATAGCTTCGGGTTGAGACCTATTGCTTCGTTGTAATCTAATAAAGCCTTCTGGTATTTTCCGATGGCGAAATAAGCGTCCCCTCTTCTTTTGAGAGCTTCGTCATCGAGACCATTGGCATTGATAATCTTGGTGTAATCCTCAATAGCCAGGCTATACTTTTTAAGATCTATGGCGACCTTTGCCCGCTGATATCGAGCCCTGTAGTTGCCAGGACTGGCAGAGAGGGCTCGCGTGTAATCATCAAGTGCTAGTTTAAGCTTACCCTTGGACTCATAGTAATTAGCCCGGGCCTGGAGCATAGAACTCGCGCCTGGCTGAATCTTAATGGCACGACTCAAATCGGCCAGCGCTTTATCCTCCTCTTTCAATGATGAATAAGCTACCGACCGATAGCGCAATGCTCGCAAGTGATTCGGATCAATGGCCAGCACCCGGGAAAAATATTTGATGGCAGTTTTGAACTTATTTTTTCCAGCATAGAGCACTCCCAGGTACAAAAGACTGTCCAGATGATTTGGATCAAGACTGACTGCCTTTTGCAAATCCGCCAGGGCCAGTCGCGAATCATCGCCACCTTCCAGGGTGCCTAGATAGAAATGAGCCCTTGCTCTTACGGCATAGGCGTCCACCAACTTCGGATCAAACTTCAATGCAAGGCTAGCATCCCTGACCGTTCTCTCATAGTCTTTCTTATCCTCCAGAGCCTTTGCCCTTAAGTAATAGGCCTGGGCATAGCGTGGATTGCATCGCAAAGCCTGGGTAGCAACCGCGATGGCAGGCTCTGGTCTGGCTTGTTTGATCAAAGCTCTTGCTCTACCCGCGTAAGCTTCCGCGGACTTCGGATCCGCTTTGATAGCCTTTATGTAGTAACTCTCAGCAAGACTAAACTGCTGGGAGGCGATCGCTTTATCGCCTAATTTCAGATAGTTTTTAGAGGAGGCGGCATGGGAAAGCGGCGCTAAAACCAACACCGCACTCAAACACAAACCAAAGATCGAAAGTTGCTTCATACAGAAAATCCCAGGAACGAATTATCTCAGGAGATTTTCATTCTATCCCAAAACCTCACCTGACTACTCCTTGCCTATTATCGAAGCCACTATACTGGCAATCTCTTTCTCATCGAGGGTCATATCATGCTGATTCTCTTCCACAGCACAGCCGGGCAGCATCCTCTTCAAATCATGTTTAAAACCAGATGCGATTAAACTCTCACAACCACTGACATTTATACATTTAAGGTCGCTTAAGTGTTTGAGATAGGGCAGGGAATTTTTGGTGAGAGCCTCATTCTTCGAGATATTGAGCGATGTCAATTTAGTACAGGGCTTCAGGAAAGTGAGATCTTCATCTTTCAGCTTCAGGTAGGTGAGAGAGACATGGGTCAAATTTTTGAATTCGGCAAGACACATTAAATCACCGCCTTTGATACCAGTAAAATTGAGAACAAGAGCGGTGAGAGACGGAAAGTTCTTTGCCAACAAAGGCAAAGATTTACCGGTAATACCCTTACACCCGGTAAGCAGAAGCGTTCGCACCTGGGGCATTTTGCCCAATCCGACCAGACCTTTGTCCGAAACCCCGGAATAACTCAGATCAAGATAGTCCAGATTTTTCACGTCTCTAAGATATTTGAGATTTTCATCCTCGACTTTGATATCCCTGATTACAAGACGATTTATCGACTTTCCACGCAAGTACTTAAATCCAGAACCGTTTATACTTAGCCCTCTCAGTTCAAGAATGCGAATACTCTTCTCTTTGAATTTCTTCATGTCCTCATCCTTCATCTGACAGGATCCCATCCATATGGTACCCCCTTTCCTGTTAACGGAGAAGAGTGGCTCACAGGGCATATCGTCCAGGGGATCTGACGCAAGAACAGTCTCCGGCACTCTCATCGGCTGACTACTCTTCAAACTCAAATAGAGGTGGGCACCGGCTATCAGACAGAAGAGCAGACTGGAGGCCACAATGGCCGTAATCGGCGACCTCGTAATTGCGCCAAAATAGCCGAACCGCATGGAATAACTGAGATCATCCTCTTTCATTATTCCGATTCCCACTTCGGGAAGAATAAGTTCCAGCTCTTCTCTCACGTCACGCACGCTTTGAAAACGTTCGCCAGGCGCTTTTGCCATGGCTTTAGCGATGATCTCATTTAAATCTTCCGCCAGTTCATGACGCGCAGCATCACCAACGATACCAGGTATCGCTTCATGGACATGCAGATCGAATGTTTCAAGCGCTGTCTCCCCGCGGAAAGGCGGTGCTCCTGAAAGCATGGCGTAGAGTACACAACCGAGGGAATAAACATCGCTTCGCGTATCAATATTTCCTTGATTGATCTGCTCCGGACTTGTGTAGAGCGGTGTTCCCAGGGTACTTCCTTGACTGACAAAGCCCGACTCTTCCGTCAACTGCTTAGCAAGACCAAAATCCACGATCTTCACCGCCGGCAAGGAGCTTGATCCTTCCTGGCTTTCGAGCATAATATTTGAGGGTTTTATATCCCTGTGAATCACACCGTTTTTGTGGGCATGCTCAAGGGCATCACAAATCTGAATGGCGTAGGCCACCGCACTTTCAACCGGTATGGCTCCCTTAGAACGAATGAGCTCATCCAGGCTTACACCTTCAACAAAATCCATGATCAAGAAAAGCTCAAGCTTTTTACTCACTCCGAAATCCAGCACTTTGACTATATTTTGATGACTGAGGGAGCTTGCCAGTCGCGCTTCCTTCTGGAATCTTAAAATTTGCCGGTCTGTAGCATTGCCGCCATCCAGGACTTTGATTGCCACATGCTTGCGGAGGAAGCGATCAAAGGCTTTGTAGACTCGGCCCATGCCTCCTTCACCGATAAGCTCATAGGCGTCATAGCGCTCTTTCAAAAATGAAAAATCGAAGTTTCGATCTGAATTGTCGCTTGCAGTGATCATGGTAAAAACCTGTCAACTCCTGTCAAATCAGGGTTGAACAAAACAAATAAAGAACTGGTGAAGGATACCGGGGACTAAGGGGATTAAGGGCTCTGAAGAGTCTAGAAGACAAAAATATTAGACCAAATAATTGTGATATTTGTGTACCCCAAAATCCGGCTCTTTGACCGCTCAAAATACACAACTTGGGAAGCCTGAAAGAAGGCGAGCCAGAATTTCGATGCTTAGCGCAAGCTCTCTCAACTTGATGCGAAACCTTCCTGAGCAAGCCGTTTTCAAGAGATCTTTTTTGCTTAGAAGGAACTCCGCCATAACTTTGATATTGAAAACCTTCCAGCCGCAACGACAATCCACTGCTTTTATTTTTGATTACAGAAATATATAAGGCCTGAAGAAAGAAGACATGATAGTTCAAAAGTATATTCCCCGACCAATTTTATTTAGAGTCAAAAGTACTAAGTAGCTCACGTTCAATCTCACATTCCTTCTCCGTCCAGCTGCTGAAAGGCTGCTAGTAGGAGAGTGCTGAGAACTGGACCGTGTCGAATTAGTCGGTGGAATCAAAATCTCTCAAACCCTCAAACTCCCAAGGAGTCATTTAACTATGCCAGGAGAAAACTCCAAAAAGAGCTTCATGGACCAGTATGGAGCCTATCTGATCGGCATTCTCGGAGCCCTGGGCGCCCTGGTTTTCGCTGTTCTCATCCCCCAAGAACGGGAGATGATCATCGGCGCAGCAGGCACCCTCGGCATCCTCACCGTATTCCTGACCAGCAAAGGCGACCCCTGGGTCTTCCGACTGCTCGGCATGGTCGCAGCCGGTGTGGTGGTGAGCTTCAGCTTCTTCATGCCCGAATACGCCGACCAACTTCTCTCCGCCGGCGGTCTCATCGCAGGCGCTTCGATTTTCTTGAACAGAGCATTCTGAGGGCTACACCTCCTCTGTTAGAGCTTTATACGCAAAACGATCAGGGAGGACATTCCGATGATCTGTTATAGCTTGAAAAGCCTTGACCTGCTTGAAGCGAAGATTCCTGTCCAGATTGAGAACGGAGAAGCTTTTCTGTTCCTGGGAGGTCCGCGAAAGAGAAAGATCTCCGCTGCTTGCGACCTTGAAGGAGAATCCACCGGAGAAGTTTATCTAGAAAGGGTGGACATCCAGTTTTCGGACGACCAGAACGGAGATTTCCGCCTGGTCAAGGAGACTTCCTCCTCCAGAAATCAGGCCCTGGTTCTGCTTCCTCCAACCGAACGCTTCAGCTACATAAGCCAGACGGATAGCGGAGATGAGCTTTGTGCCGCCAGCGATACGGTATCGCTTTTGGTGGTCATGCAACCAGGCAACAAAATTCTTGTTCGCGAAAAAGGCGGTCTCAAAGGTTGCAGACTTCGCAAGAAAGTGCTTTTCTTCGACGGTGAAAAACTCCTTTTGAAGCCGGCGATACATGCAGTCTGAGCATTTTCATCCACCCATGGAATTTCAAGAAAGGAGCTCCCATGGCTGAAAACGATGAAGAGAAAAGAGAGGAGAAAACCTCTCTGAGCGAAGGTAACTCCTACCTGGTTCTCTCCCAGTTTGCCTACTCGATGGTTATCGTAACGGTAATTTTGGGATTGCTTGGCAGATGGATCGGCAACGCCCTTCTCGGCGGTCGACCCTGGGACGTTATCTTGCTAATTCTTTTCGGCTTACTCGGGTTCGGCGGCGAACTCTACAGAATGGTGAAAACTGCAGAAGCGATCACCAAGAAGGAGAACGCCAAGCGTGAGGCAGCGAATAAGCATGCCACCGACGAGAAAGAACCTGAAGAGATCCAACCGGATCTCTATGACGACGACGAAGACGATTGAGCTTTAGAAGCTCTTGATTCCGTGGTCAGTAATTGACCCATTTCAATCAACCAAGAGGTATAAAATATGCTCTCATTCGTCCTGCGCGTGCTGCTCAACGCAGTCGTGCTCATGTACATCCTCCCGGAACTGAGTGGGATCACCTTCCATGGCGAATTCTGGCCCCAGGCTATGGTGGCCGGTCTTCTCTTCGTGGTGGTTTCCTACGTGGTGATGTGGCTTCTCAAAGCTTTCACAGTCCTCACCCTGGGAATCGGAGCCCTGTACATCCTTCTCTTCTTCTGGATGATTCCAGCCATGCAGCTCATGCTCATGGCTCACTGGTTCCCGCAATACCTCACCATTGACGGTTGGACCCGGGCTATCATAGGCGGTATCATTTTCATGATCATCAACCTGATATCGAAGAACTTCTTCACCCAGGCGAAGGGCGGCTCTTCCGGAGAATGATCTTCCGGAATTTCCGACTTAACTGAATTATGAACCGCAGGGACTTCACTGGATTTCAACAAATCCGGAAGAAGGTCCTGCGGTTTTTCCGCACTCTTTTGTTTTACTATTTCTTATAGTATTATCCAAAAGAAGAGAAAAGTACAGAGTCGAAACCCGGCAAAGAACTAGTGATCGAGACAACACTAGCGATCAAGAAAACAACAGGATATGTAAGGCACTGAATCAAACTCGAGTGCCTTACAAAATCCTATTACTCTAAAGCAGCTTCATCATGAGCTTTGAGGCTCAGTCAGTTTCGGCAAGACCTGCTTCAACGGCTTCCAGAGCAAACTCGATCATCTCTTCAGCCTCGGCGCCGCCGATGTTGTAGAGAATCACCCTGGTGAAGCTATCCGACTCGTCCACGGTGTGGCGAATGGAAGCCCGGGTCAGAACACCTTCGAGAATGTCTCCGCAGTGTTCCACTTCATCCACGAGACTGACGGTCAAGTCGATGGTCCCGGAATATTTGATAATCGCTTGCTCATGGGAAAGATTTTCGGCAAAGCGAAGAACTCCCGAGAGCTTGTCGAGGGCGATGGAATTGCCTTGCCTTTTCTTCTCCGTAAGAGCCTTTCGCAGTTCAGCGGCTTTGTCGGCTGTGGAGATGATGGCCTCTTGTGCGTTTCCTTTTTCTGTCATCCTGAGAATCTAGCCTCCCTTTTTAGTTACTGGATGTTTGCAGCAATTTGAATACATTGAGAATCAGACCGGAAAAGCTTTCACTTATCATCCGGCTTGTCTTTTTTGTCTTCGTCACTCCGGTCGAGCAAATCTTCCATGTCGAATTCTGAGTTGCTCTTGTTGTTTTTCTTGTTATTCGCGGCATGCTTATGGAAAGCGATAACCATCGAAATAAAAATCACAAGGATGATGACACCACCCCAGAGAACTGAGTAAATAAGGTCTTCAAGCATGATTTCACCTTTCTTTCCTGATTGATGAACAGGTAAGAGCAAGAAGATAGACAGTCCAACTTCCCTGACTATGGTCAAGGAGAGAGACTGGCTGTTAAACGACAAGTATTGCTTTTAGATAACTCTTCTCTGAATAAGGGAAGAAATAAACAACTTCTCTCTATCAACTCAGAGTGCTTAAATTCAAGATCTATGCTGTATATGCCGCTATATATGCATCACCGGATTGACTCACCGAAAACCTGCCATATGCTTAATCCAGCCATTACTACTGGCCAATTTCCGTCTGATTCTTAAAACTTCTGGAGGCTTATAGTAGCTAACAGCCCAAGACAGAGGGTTTCTGGGCACGGATGACTTATGTAAAGGAGGGGCGCTTCGGCAAAAACGTCCAGAGAAAAGCGATACAAGATTTTGTAACAGGACCGGTTACAAAAGAGTTTTACATCGAACGCCCCGCCACTTGACATGCCTGTTTGCGGAAAGATTTTCCTTCGTTTTTCTTTCCATCTCTGCCTGCAGAAAGATATTCCTGCGTTTTTCTTTCCGTCTCTGCCCGTAGAAAGATTTTCCTTCGTTTTTCTTTCCGTCTCTGCCTGCGGAAAGATTTTCCTTCGTTTTTCTTTCCGTCTCTGCCCGTAGAAAGATTTTCCTCCGTTTTTCTTTCCGTCTCTGCCTGCGGAAAGATATTCCTTCGTTTTTCTTTCCGTCTCTGCCTGCAGAAAGATTTTCCTTCGTTTTTCTTTCCGTCTCTGCCTGCAGAAAGATTTTCCTTCGTTTTTCTTTCCCTCCACAAGAATGACGACAACAAAATTTTCTTCAGCCCAGTTCTACGCATTCATATAGTTGAAACAATTTCTAAAAAGAGCGTCCCGCAAACAAGTCACGGAACAACTCTTGTCAAAAACTAGAAACCCTGTTTTCAGATTGAGCCTCAGTCAGCCGACGGAGGATACTCCCAGGGTTCAACGATGGCGTTGGACTCCAGACCCCAGTGCCCCACATCTGCAGCGGAGAACTCCAGGGCAGCTTCACCGCGCCAACCATCACCCTTTTCAAGGAAGCGAGCGATGAACTCGTTCACCGCATCCACGGTGAGGAAAGGCACGTTGATGGTGCCGTGCAAGCCGATACCATGACGATAATCACGGTGCAGAGTGACTTCTTCGAAGACGGAAACCTTTCCTTCCGAAGCAATCTCTCCAGCACGTTTCACGACCCAGGCAATCCGGGTCATGCCGTCGAACTCCGGATGCACTTCCGGCTCCCGGGGCTTGCAGACATAAAGTCCGGTGGCCGGATCCTTTTTCGCATCATCAAAGAGATTGAAACGATGAGGAACCAGCGCCTCAGCTTCGTCCCAGGCCAGGTCCATACACTCCTCTTTGAAGTGATGGATAGCGGTCTCCAGGGCAAAGTTGTAGAAAACAGGAACGGGTCCGAGGAAGTAGCCATCCAGCCACCCGTTCTGTCCATGCATGTAGTCATGGGTGTAGAACAGTCCGCCGAGCACAGGTGCGGCGCGGCGAATTTTGTTGCGAACCCCGATGAACTGGTCTTTCTGCCGGTGGCGTGCCAGCTCCACAAACGGGGTATGCTTTTTACGACGACGCTTCATTTAACCTCCTAGAATTTCAGGAAAAATTTTCAGGATCATATTTCAGGAGATCGCGCTGAACTGCACGATCCCCATTCCAATTTCTCCAGAATGCGCTGTCGGAAGAATCAGTTCTTTCTCAGCACTTCCGGACGGGTATGGAAAGGGCACTTCCAACCGGAACCTTCCGGATTGGCCTTGCCCGAGTAAACCCGCGACTCACCACCGGTGGTGGAAGAGTCTTGAGGCAGGGAGGGATTGATGCCACCCTGGTAGAGCGTATCTCGCTCCCGCACGGTGCCGGCGAACCGCTCGATCATTCCGGCTTCCTTCAAACGCAGAATCTGGGATTCAGGATTGAAGATAAGGGCCGGAAAAGCGAGGCGCCGGGTGTAGCGAGAAGAGCCGGCGTGCATGCCGACCACGAAGAAAGCCTGCCCCTGGAAGGAGAAGGCAAAGTGCGGGTCACGGGGATCCGGCGAGTAGTTGGGATCCCAGTCGTCGATGTCGTGGTTGTGCAGAAGCTGCAGGTGTCGCCAGAGAAGCTTTTCGAACTGATCTTCCGTGGTGAGCTGCGGGGTCTGGAACACAGCCACGAATGTGGTGAAGTCGCCGATGCGCTCGTACTCGCCGACGAACCGTCGCAGGTCGCGCCCCATGGCGGCCACCGACTTGATGTTGCCCATCTCCTTGTAGAAACCGAAGCGATAGCCGCCTTTCATGAAGGCAGCCCGAGCCCCGATGCAGGGATAGTGCTCTCCCAGGATGTGGGAGCGCAACATGTCGTGGGCGGCTTCGCCCAGGGGGTAGATCAGGGGCGAATCCTTGGTGGGCCAGAGACGGCCGGGGTTGACGATCCGCAGGGTCTTCTGACCCTTGTGGTCATCACCTTTCTTCGGCCTCTCGATGGCAGGCTGGAACCTCGTATATTCCCTGCTGGCGGCCGCCCTGGTGGCCTGGCTTGCAGGCCGGAAAGGAGCGAGACGATGACCCAGAAGCAGCGCGCGCGACAGCGTCCGGGCGACCTTTCGCGCAAGGCGGAGATGGACCGCCTGGTCCGGGTCGATCACGCGGGCGAGTACGG
>JAUIJG010000046.1 GCA_030431355.1 bacterium | reverse complement strand
GCTTGTCCCACTCGTTTAAAAAAACCGATATGTTCAAAATGACGGTACGCTTTGGCCGCACAGCCTGGACCGACAGAGCCTTCGACTCTTCGTCCGGCTCAGAAACCAGAGTAGCCCGAAGCAAACCCTGCTTTCGATACTCCTCCAGCTCCCAGTGATGTTTCTCAGTAGACGTAGCCTGGAGCGCTTCTACCACTAAGCCCCAGGTTTCACTGTAGTCATAGGCGCTCTGGATTCGTTCTTTACCCATAGATTAAAATTGAAAACATCGCTAACTCAGTCATATCACAGATATCCCCGATATGTTAGAAGAGGTCGAGCAGTTCAAGATGCTTAGGCTGCTCGGGCGACTCGGACTGATAGGGCATTAACTCGAAAGCTTGCCGAAGATCAAGTTATCCAATCCGCGAACAAGCCCTTCGGTTTCACCAATTTTGCGAATAGCAAGTAGAGTGCCATCCACGTATGGCTCTGCCCCAGCTCCTGCATCGTGCCTTATGGTAAGTCGTTCGTTGGGTAAACCGAAGATAGACTCAAAAGCGATCTTGTAGCTGGGCAAACGAAGGGAATGCACCGGTGTACCAGCGATTTGGGCACCACGTGCTTCTTTCGGTCCGCGAATTTCATCAATGGGCCGACCCAGCTTGTTCTCTCTAACGGTGGAAAGTTCTTCCGCTAACTCTTGAACGGTGCCGCTCGGCACGTCCATTTTCGCATCTGAGGCATAGTCGATAATCTCCCAATGGGGCAGATGCTCAGCAGCCATGAGAGCAAAGCGCTTAGCAAGGGCAGCTGTGATGGAAAAATTTCCGCACGCCACCACCGTGACACCGACTTTCTCAGCTGCTTTCTCTATCTCGGCAAAATCGGTTGCGGTAAGCCCGGATGAGCCGATCACCACATCGATGCCTTTCCCTATTGCCTTGAGAACATTTGATTTGACGGCTTCAGCGCTGGTGTAGTCGACAAAAACATCGATATCACCTGAAACAGCTTCTTCCACGGAGGCGCTCACCTTCCTGTCCAAATTTTGAATTCCCAGAGCATGGCCGATATCTTCACCGGCTGTTTTCCTGGCTACAGCAGCCGCAAGCTCCATATCCTCTGCCTGGACAATGGCTTTCGCCACAGCCTGGCCGGTCCAACCGGTGGCACCTGCCACACACACTTTAACCTTCGATGAACTCAATTTATGGTCTCCTCATCCCGGCGATCACGCTTCTACGTTTTTGCGTTTTTCGCTTCTGCGTATTTGCGCTTCTACGCTTTTCTCTCCGATGCATTGTACAACGTATTGGTGGGCTGACTCTTCAAAGCGATTCTCAAAAACCAAAGCAGGAAGTGCTTTAGTATCACATACGCCACCACAACTTCCAGGAGCACAACTCTACCGAATACCGATTTTGCTTGAGCGATGCAAAATCTACTGAACCAGGGTATATAAACATTGACTTTGAAAGAAGCGCCGGACAATGCGCCAAGCGATGAAAAGCCGACCGATGAAATTATATGAGTTAAAAGACTACGAATCCAAACACTTCGGACATCTGCACCACATGTATGTTCATCATAGAGCAGACGCATTCTTAATGGGTGCCGGAGGCTTTCTCATCGGCACAACCCTTCTAGGGATAATATTGAACTGGCCCATCCAACCCGCTGTATCTGCCAGCCTGCTCATAATCTTCTTCTTGGTGCATCTATACAAAACAAACAAAGTTTGTAGATGCGGAAGAGACCCTGTTTTGAACTCAAAAACCCGCGATGAGTTGCGCAGCATGCAAATAAGAAGATGGCCTTATCGAATCTTACACAGCATAGTAAATGACAAAGTACTGCTCTTCCTGCTACTCCTGGGAACAGCAACATCCCTTTGCAACATTCTTTCTTTTCACCTATTTACCATCTACAGCATGTGCGCGCTCTCTCTTCTTTTCGGCACTTACGCGCTCTATTGCTCCGCTAGAAACATTCGACCACTATATGTCCAATCCAGAACTATTCAGGAGTCTGAGCGCGAGATAGTAGAGGCACTCAAAGGGGAGACCGAAGAAGAGCTAGCCCGAATCGTCGATTTCTGTATGAAGGCAGGAGAATATGAAAACGCCGAGTTCTACTCCGCCAAATTGCTGAAGCTTGCCGACCACAATAAACGCCAAGAATTATAAAAAGCTGAAAGCTGCGCCTATTTCCTTTAATTGATCGATTCGCCTGGATATAATCGGAAACTATCTATATAGAAAGTCCCGTATCCCTAGCCAGGTGAGCAAAAGTGACTATGAACTTATACACCCCCACGAAACAGAACCTCTCCCTCTTCGAAAAGCATCAAAACGCCATAGAAAAGGCCATTGAAGCTTTACACAAACGTGAGAACTACGAAGTTTATCCCGAGATGCCCTCACCGAAACACTATGGCGAGACTGCCGAAGCTGATCAGAAGAAGATATTTGATGAGCAGCTCGGATCCAAATTTGAAAGACTCAAACAAACCCATGACACCTGGGTAGTAAGTGACGAAGAAAGCCCTTATACTCGCAAAAAACTGGAAGTAAGCTATCCCGCTTGCGCAGACATCAAGAAGTACGTTGCCATCGCCGGCGATGCCTGGACGGACTGGAAGAAAACCGACGCTCAGACCAGAGCAGGAATTCTGGTAGAAAGTCTTGAGCGCCTGAAAGACAGCTTCTTCGAAGTAGCATTCAGCACAATGCACACCACCGGACAATCCTTCATGATGAGCTTCCAGGCAAGCGGCCCCCACGCGGCTGACCGAGCCATGGAAGCGATAGCCCTGGGCTATCAAGAGTTGACCCGTTTTCCAGAGAAGCTCACCTGGGAAAAACCGATGGGCAAAGTAACCATCAGCCTGGAGAAGTTCAGTACCATCGTCCCCCGAGGTGTCTCACTCAGCATCGGCTGTTCAACATTCCCGACCTGGAACACCGTTCCGGGCATGTACGCAAGTTTGATTACCGGCAACCCGGTCATCGTCAAGCCGCATCCCAAAGCGATATATCCCATCGCCGTGGTGATAGCTAAGATTCAAGAAGGGCTGGAAGAAAATGGCTTCAGCCCAAATTTAGTGATGCTCGCTCCCGATACGGAAGCGAAAATGATCACTAAGGAGCTTGCCGAAGATCCTGCCGTTAAAATCATCGACTATACCGGTGGAAGCGCTTTTGGAGACTTTATTGAAAAGCTGCCGGGCAAAACCACCTTCACGGAAAAAGCCGGTGTCAACAGCATGATCATCGACAGTGTTGCCGACCTAAAAGCCATGGCACAGAACGTGGCTTTCAGCCTCAGCCTGTACAGCGGACAAATGTGTACCGCTCCCCAGAATTTCTTTATTCCAAAAGATGGCATCAAATGCGGTGACGGCAAGGTGAGCTTTGACGAAGTCAAAACTGCCATCGTGGAAGCCATAAAAGGTCTGGTCGGCCATCCCAAAATGGGCCACGCAGTGGTAGGCGCCATTCAAAGTGAAGCCACTCATAAGAGGATTGAAAAAGCCAAATCCCTGGGCGGCAAAGTGCTTCTGGAAAGCCAACCGGTCGAGAACCCTCAGTTCCCTGAGGTACATTCTGCCAGCCCGGTGGTAATCGAAATAGAGCCTTCTGAGCGCAAAGTCTTCGAGCAGGAACTCTTCGGACCGATCGCTTTTATCATTCCCACGGCAGATACCAAAGAGAGCGTGAAACTCGCATCCAGTATCGCCCGGGAACACGGAGCAATCAGCTGTGGAGCTTACACGCTCTGTGATGAGACCATGGAGATGATCGCCAGAGAGATGGCTGATGCCGGAACCCCGGTGTCATTCAATCTAACCGGCAACATCTACGTAAATCAGAACGCCGGATTCTCCGACTTCCATGTAACCGGCGGCAACCCTGCCGGCAACGCTACTTTCACCAATCCGGAGTTCTTGCTCAAGCGGTTGGTGCGAGTGCAATCACGGGTCAACTAATAAGATATCGACTTCTGCCTGGATCGCTGCGGAAACTGCGGCGGCATATGGTTTGACGGCAACGAGTGGCAATTGATTAAAGAGCGAGGTCTTCACAACCAGCTCAACCTTGTCTTATCCCAGGACTGGCAATGCAAAGTGAGAGCCAGAGAGCAGGAAGTCGCTCTCGATAGCATGTGGATAGAGCGCCTGGGCCGCGAAGACTATGCCCGCATGAAAGAATACATCGAGTGGCTCAGAATCCATGACAAACAAGATGATTTGCTGGCTTTTCAGTTTTCATCCATGGGGCTTTCCGGCTAGCACCACCTCTACAAAGCCGTGGAATGCGGATGCAAAGCCAAATTACATGCAAAGATGCGCTAGCTCATACGGCTAGCGCATCGCCATATATTTATCAAAAAGGCTTCCGTACAGGGAGATGCTTAACCTCTCCTTAGTATGCCCTTGCTATAAATCACAGCCTGGCGAAGCACAATAGACACAAAAATTTCTTCTCCAATAGCCACCCTTTAACCATCGCTTAACCCCGAACTGATAGCACCATATTAAATACCATCGCTAATCGCGCGAACCAGGAAACGCGTTTTTGTATGGGCTTTCAAGGGACAAAAGTCGCCACATAAGCCCCCCAAAATATCCACAAAAGACCTGGAATTCAGGACTTACTGAAATACATCCGCCTGAATAGGCAAAAGTAGAACTGACTCTGTAAGAAGTACTAGAGTCAGGGCGTCTATTTTGTTTTTCTCCTCGGAGCTTTTACTAAAAACCACCTATCTGTTTCATCCCGCAATTAGCGATATTCCCGGACTGCTTGGTCTTCATCGACACATCCGAAACCTCATATCAATCAGGGGATACAACCATGGTAGACACCCAGAACACTTCACAAGCGCGCGTACAACCCGGGCTTGTCATCGAGAATGCTTCCCCAGAGATTTCAAGGCATCCCTATCATCCAGTGGTGCCGTTTATCATCAAGCCCTACCTCCAGCTTGGCGACAATGACGCACCAAGCACCTTCGGTCAACTCGCGCTAGCCTGGCATACCAAGAAGTTTGCAAGTGATTGGTCCGTAGAGGTCAAGCACCAGAGCGAAGCCGAATGGTCCGACATGGGCACGGTAGAATCGCGCAAGCTCAAGATCGAGGATATTGAGACTCACCTGCGTCACACTTGCCTGCTCACCGACCTGAAAGCCGGCGAGAAATTCAAGTACCGTATTCAGTGGCAAAAGAAGACAATTTTTCAAGCCGAGGCTCGAGCCCCCGTTGCCCCGGATTCCAAATTCCGAGCAGCTATTGTGGGCGACATTGCCGATGGAGGTCCGGACTCTCGGGCTATCGTGAATCGCCTCTTCCTATCTGACCCCGATCTCACGGTGATTGCAGGAGACATCGTTTACAAGCGAGGCCTCTTCGACGAATACCTGGAAAAGTTCTTTCCGGTTTTCAACTGCGATGACAGCGATTCCGAGTGCGGTGCTCCGTTCATCCGCTCCTATCTGGTCACCGCCGTGGTCGGCAATCACGATGTCTCGGTTCCCAAGACCGATCGTGGCAAGACCACGAGCAAGAAAAGCAAGCGTCGGCCGAATCTATACGCCTACGAGCTGCTCTGGCAGCATCCGGAAAATGGTCCAACCCGCATAACCCGCGACATGCTCAAACTCGACTTCGAAGACCGCAAGTTTGATCCGCTCTTCGACGAGTTCGGCTCTGCCATCGTGAGCAAAACGAACTTTTCCTACAGCTACGGCAACTCCTTCTGGCTTCACCTGGACGGCAACGAGTATATGGATTGGACCCAGCCAGCCCTTCGCAAGTGGGTCTGCTCTCAGCTTTCCGGCGCCGCCGACCAGAAGTGGAAGTTCGTGGTCATTCACCAGCCGGCATTTTCAAGCGACGTCGCCTACTGGTCGGAGCAGCGCAATCGCATGCTCTGCGAAATTTTTGAAGCCTACGGCGTCGACATTGTTTTCAGCGGCCATTGCCATATCTACGAGCGAACTTTCCCGCTCAGCTTCTCTCCCACCCCCCAACCGGATGGCTCGTTCTTCACGGAAGAGGGAATGGTCGACGGTCGCCTGCGCCTTGATCGCGAATACGATGGAGACAACAACCGCAAGCCGAAAGGGGTGATCTACATCACCACCGGTGCAGGCGGTCATGAACTCGGCGAAGACCATCGCCCTGATCTGAACAGCCTGCCTCCGTTTACGGCAAAGATCGACATCGATCACTTCTCGGTGTCGGTGGTTGATATCGATGGCTCGACCCTCAAGCTCGAACAAGTCGGTGCCGATGGGAAAGTAATCGACAGCCTCCGCATCGAAAAGTAGCAGAGCCTAGATTCAAAAGGAGATCGAATGAGCATTCGATCTCCTTTATTTCCAATCGGCTTTTACTATCTTATATAATACTTTCTTGTTTGCAAAAATCAGAAAAAGAAAAAAAGAAGCGGCTGAATCGCTCGCTCCTCAGAAACAGCAAACATATTGTCTAAAGCGAGCTGGAAGCTAACATCCCAAAATTGGCATGTTAAGGCCCACCGATCGCAGATAACAACCCAAAAGTTGGATATTAACCTGCCTTTCATAGTTAATCTCTCAAAATTGGCATGTTATGAACCACCGACTGCAGATAACAACCCAAAAGTTGGTTGTTAACCAGATCAACAAATGAGGATATACATAGCTCCTTCAATAGGCTCTCACAGATTTTTCGCCAGCCCCCCCTTGACAGCAGGCGTTGCGCCAGTCATGATCGGGTAGCTCACGATTACATGGACCCCTTAGTACAAGCATGCCGAACACAGGCACAGAAAAGTTTGAACCCTCCGATGCCCAAGCCGGAGAGCGCGCCCTTGGAAGCAATGACACTGAGAGCGCCAAGCTCAGTACGGAGTTGCGTACAGACGGAAAGGACTTTCTAAAAACACTTCAGGATTCAAATAGTGCCGATGCCCGGGGGAGTAATGCCCTGGCGGATTTTGACGGAGATGCGGGTCCACCGACCCTGGTCGACACAGCCAGCCCTGAAATTTATCTGGCAGAGGCTCAAACTCAAGAAGGAAAGAACAAAACAGATTCACAAAGGGATAAACCGGACCAGATAGAGGTGGATGGAAAAGTGGTGCGCGAACGCTCCGCGCCTGGGGGCGACACTGAAAATGACACAGTGATTGCCTACGACAAGGATGGAAAAGCCCATCGATTCGAAGATCGAAAAATAGAAAGCTTACCCGTCGATTTCAAAAGTATTCCAAAATGGCGCCAGGAACAAATTGCCGAGCGCGCCGGACCTCTCATAGAAAAGTACACCGAAGGTGAAACTCCTGACGGCAAACCAGACGGTCAGATAAGTTTCAATGATGTGGCCAGCATGATGAAAGATGTGGCCGGCATGAAAGATCTCACAGAAGTAGAGAAGGCAAGGCTATGGTCCGATGTGCGAATCTCGTTGAGAAAAAATGATGTGGACATTCTCGATGCCGACGAAAAGCCGGAGATGATCGACTCCTGGAAAGGAAGCGACGATCCCTGGCACGCGATAATCACAATGAACGACGGATACCACGGCGATCGTCTAATCAACATGTCCCCTGAGGACGCGACCAAAGCGATTCTTGATCACGAAAATGGAGCCGAGGCCAACAAAATGCCCCTGGTCAAAGGATTAATATGGAGAGGGGCAAAAATGGTTCTTGGTGTAAATCAAGGTGACATAAACGCATCAGAAGGCACATTGCGAGCCCTGAGAGCCTATCGGGAGCATGGCACTTTTGACGCTTATGCCGAAGCCTGGAAAAACGAATTTGTTAGAGAAGACGTAGATCAATACGGTCGTCCGCGCTAGTCGAGCCAGTTCCAAAGGAAGAACAGTTTTGCTTCCATATATCTATTTGCTAATCATTTATCTCTTGAGCGCAAGGGGACTGGTGAAAAGGCTATCCAACAAGAGATGGATCTATCCAGCTGTCCTGGTCGGCTATGTTTTGCTGGCTTATTGGTCGGTATTCATTACCGGAGCAATGTTTTTTGAGATCCTGACGCTCTGGTGCATCGCAATATTTTTAGGCTCTCCGATTCTTCTGGGGACACTCTTTTTCTACGCCCGAAAACAATTTAAAATACTGGCGACCCTCAGCCTACTGTCACTGATTGCGGTGGCGGGCACCGGAGCCTACGCTTTTGTAATTGAACCTCTAAATCTTGAGATTAGAAGGGAAAAGATAGTCAGTCCTAAGATCTCCAGCCCTGTCAGACTGGCGATTCTCGCCGACATCCAGACCGACAATGTGGGTTTCTTCGAGAGTCTACTTTTTCAGAAGGTGATGGAAGAGAAACCGGACTTGATTGTCTTTCCTGGAGACTACATTCAAAGTCATCCGGACCAAAGGGATGAACAAATCCATCGTCTGAACCAAGTCATGAAAGAGGCAAAGTTATCCGCTCCACTGGGAATCTACGCTGTCGATGGTGATCAAGACCAATACGATGGCTGGGAGAAAATATTTTCAGGACTGCCGGTGAAGACTTTCAGCAAGAGTGAGACAACAAACTTGTCAGAGATAAGCATAACTGCTCTATCCCGCCACGACTCGGAATTGGCGGAGTACAAAATACTGGAAGATAGCCGCTTTCAGATAGTCTTCGGTCACATGCCGGAATTTTCAATGAAGATAAAGAAAGGGGATCTTTTGATTGCAGGCCATACCCATGGCGGCCAGGTACAATTCCCGGGCCAGGGGCCCCTTCTAACTTATTCTAAAATCCCCAGAGATCTGGCCGGGGGATGTTTTGAAAAAGTCGGTAAGGACCGCTACCTGATTGTATCAAGGGGTATCGGCATGGAGAGAGGAGGCGCTCCACGGCTTAGATTTTTCTGCCGACCGGAGATCGTCATAGTAGATATTCTTCCTAAGTAACTATCGTGCCCCTGAGCTAACTTTCTGCCTCTGAACAAAATACCGTGCCCCTGAATAGACTTTCTCGCTTCCTCAGAAAACCTGAGCGCTTCCAGGTCCCAGCACGCAATATTTTAGGGCAAACTATTTGACCCACAAACGAAATTGCCTGCAGTTATCTGCAGGCAACTTACGGGCATTGCACCTTTTTACAGGGCCAGGTAAATCTGTGGTATCAGGGGACCGCCTGAACGGCCCCCTGTTCATTCTCTCTCCCTATCTCTGGGACTGGGTCAGGCGTCGAGCAATAGCCGAGAAAGCCTGCTTGACACCGGTCACATCGCTACATTCGAAGTAGCGACCACCGTTTCCGGAGCGCCCGGAGAGTCCACCCGAACCGTTGCCCAGGAAGATATCCTGGTCGGTGGATAGGGTAGCGTTACCGAGCATGTTCAAGCCGATGGAGAATACTGCTATTCCTTCCTGACGGCAGGTATCCGCTTCGGTCCAGGAATCATTGGCTTCGGTTTGCGAACCGCCGCCACCTGAACCACCGGGTACACCACCGGATGGAATACCATCGGTGAAGAACACAATCGCTCTCTTAGAACCAGCCCGGGACAACCTCGGGCGCCGCCCGTCGGGAGTGATCGATGAGCCGGATCGAGCGTTCGTCATGGCGGCGCCGACGGTAGCGGCCGCCTTGAGATAGGCCTGGAACTCCAGTCTGGCTGTCCGCAGGGCTTCGGCACACATGGTACCGCTAAGAGGACGCCCGTTGTACAAGCCGGTCCCAGCGGTCGGGCTAGACCAGGGAACAACCCCGGTCTGGGCACCTTTGGTCACTCTGTTGACGGACTCGGTCTGAGAATCACTGGTGTTCAGCGCGGACCTTGGAATGCGGAATCCATTCTGCCCTCCACCCTGATTATCCGTATTCTCGTGAAAGCGGTTCTGACCACTTGTCCTTCGTCCATCCCAGATTCTTGGCTGGGGCGACAAAGCCTGTACCAGTTTATAGTTGATATCGTAATAAAAACTATTCTTACCGGAGTAGGCAGAGGTGCCCTGGGCACCACCCCAGATACCAGTGTGAGGAGTCGCCATACTGTTCACGTTGGGAGCAGCAGGGAACGGGTCACTGTCGGAGAACCCGACAAATCCGAAACGACAGTCGGCTAGAGCCGACAGCTTCTGGAAGAAGCCCTGGTCAGCGCCGTCAAGGGCACTAGCTATCGGCTGGGAATACCACATGGCCAGACGCTGATATGCTTTCTGATATCCGGCCTTGGTACTCATGCCACTGTAGCTGCCGAAGTACTGGCTAACACCACCTGCGTTGAGGTAGTATCCACGGTGAAGCCCCGTACCATCACGGTTGGAGTTTCTGTCTCGATTACCGCGAGCAGCCTCAACCACAGTGGCCAGGTTGGGGAAGTCGTAGGTTCCGTTGGCCTGCAGTGTCGGGTCGTCGTCTCCGGGAAAAGAGACGCTGAAAGGAGCGAACACATCCGGTCCGAAGAGTGGCTGTACCGGCGGCTGGGTGCCAGGGTTGCCGATATTGACCACAAGGTCGGTGTATATGTTTGCTGCGTTGGTCGTAGAAGATTTTCCAGTACGACCACTGTAAGTTGGGTAATCATCGAAACTTGTCTCGGGAGACGTGTATGCGTTGATGTCACCGACGATGGGACGCCATGCTCCACCCTGCTGCTTGAAGGCCGGGCAGTTTCCTGGTGGGGAATCATAGTCGTTCATGGTGAAATGATGTCGCAAAAATGCCTTAAAAACAATAAGCTGGTCTCCGGTGAGATTGCTCCCCAACTCGGAGTTGGCGAGGTTCTGCGGAGGCAGACAGTTCAATGAGGTTCCCTGGAGGAAGTTAACCGTATCCAGAGCTACATAGTCTAGAAGAGACTGGTTTGTGGTCGGGTGAGGCACTTCATCGTATTGAATACATCCATGAGTTTGGGTACCGCTCAGACCGGGGATTGTGAGTCCAGGATAGTCGGCTTCAATAGTGGCTTTCCTGACAGACCAACCCAGGTTGTCCGGGTCGACACCGGTGTACCCAGTGGGCGGGTCCATGTTCCACCACCTCTTAACCAGGGTGACCTTGGTGAGGTCATCCATGGAGCCGGAGTAGTCGAATACCAACACAGCGTCAACCTGGGGCAAGCCACCTATAGAGCTGGCGAGGATACCGACATTGCCCACTCCGTAGAACGAGATGAATATGGGATGGTAGCCGTATCCAGCGAACACCGCGATAGCCCTACCATTCTGGTTGGCCGGAGGCGCCGGGTCGACAACCCGATAACTGTCTTTGGGGTCCACCAGACCGATGACCACCTTTGCCTCACCATCAGTGGTGGTAGTAAGCGATGATAGGTCTGAGACCGAAGTACAGTTACCTTGTATGAACCGACCCAGGATATTCCCCATATTGAACATGTTGTAAGCGTATGCGGCAGCATTCTGCTGGGCGATCGCTAGCTTGGTAAATCCCGGGTCATTACTGACATCGTAACTGGTGAGCATGGCGGTGCCGGCCAGAGCTGAAGCATCGCACGTGGCAGTTAGCTCCCTCTGGGCCATCTGGACCCGCGACGCATCAAAGGCGAATAATCCCGCCATAAGAACAAAGAACATGAGCGCGATTACAAGACCGGTAATGGCCGCCCCCTTCTTGTCCCTGATACTTTTCCTGTGCAACATAACCTGTAATCTCCCTCCAAATACGAGAAGCACTCCCTCTTCTCTATTTGCAAGTAAAAAGCGACAAAGTAATTCGCCAGATTTCAACACAAAATTTGAACAATCAAATGATCAAATCTGCACGAGTTTGAATGTCTTGTTTATTTAAATCTGTTTTGCTAAACAACTATTATTGGTGCTTTCTGCACCCCGGCGTTCATACTGTCAGCCCTTAGTATGACCACCAAATCAACCACTAGATAGACTTGGAAACAGACTGAGCCCTTCAAAGGCACTGTCCTCGATTGAAATCTTAGCTCCTACAAAGTTAAAACCAAACGATGCAAGTAGATTGCGGCTAACTCCATATTTGCCCAGAACCTTTCGGTTCATATCACATTCTCAAAAAAATTCTCCAAGAATTTTTCCCGACTCTACCCGTCCCCGAAATTTGGAGGTGGAGTCAAATACAATACTATATAAAGTGCTACTTCCTGAAAGAAGGTTTGACTAGCTCTTACTGGCTAGAAGCTGCTGGTAATGCTTACCCTGGAAGCTCTCTCTGCGGGCCAGCTCTTCCTGCATCTTCTTCATGATCCTTTCCTTCTCAAAGGACCACTCCGGTGCGATGATCTCGTCCTGGCTACCTTCCGCCACCAGCCGCATGACAATCATCTCGGGAGGCAACATCTCCAGCGCGTCACAAACAAGCTTGACATAAACATCTTCATCCAGAACAGGCAAGCGACCAAGACGGTAGTCGACCTCCATGGGAGTACCTTTATAGATGCAGAGCTGATGAATTTTGATACCATCCAGCTCTGTCTGAGCCATCTGCCGCACGGTCTCCATCATGTGACTGCGGTCTTCTCCAGGCAACCCAAAAATCAGGTGGGTGGCAACCAAAAGATTCCTCTTCTTGGCTCTCTCCACTGCGTCAAAAAACTCTTCGGCGCTATGTCCCCGGTTTATCTTATCCAGGGTCTCGTTGAATACAGACTGAACTCCGATCTCCAACCAGACAAAAGTCTTCTTGCTCAACTCTTCCAGCAGGTCCAGAACATTGTCTTCCAGGCAGTCCGGTCTCGTACCGATACAGATACCGGCCACCTCAGGATATTCGAGGGCGACGTCATAAATGCTTCTTAGAACTCCCTCGGGGGCGTAAGTATTGGTGAACGCCTGGAAGTAAGCGAGAAATTTCTTTGCCTTGTATCTTCTGCCGATGCGACGCATGCCGGACTCCAGCTGCTCTCGCACGCTCTGCTCCACATTTATAGTAGGCGCGCCGGAGCCCCTATCATCACAGAAAGTGCAACCTCCAAAAGCTCTGACCCCGTCCCTATTGGGACAGGTAAATCCAGCGTCTATCGGCACTCTGTAGACCCGCTCGCCGAAGTACTCGCGTAGGTAGGAATTGAATGTTCTGTAAGGAAGGTCCATAGGCTCCGCCGTTTGCGCACGGCCGGGTAAGAGAATACGAAGTACAGCATTCTACCAGTTGTCAAACCATATTGTTAATAGGTTATTTCAGAATCTCAAATGTATTACACACTTGGTTGACACTAATTCCATTAGCCTGGTATTCTCATTCTCCAACACAGATGATGCCCCCATCGTCTAGTGGCCTAGGACACATCCCTTTCACGGATGCGACAGGGGTTCGACTCCCCTTGGGGGTAGATATTCATAAATAGACCAAACGTGGATTCGGCTTTGCAGATCCACGTTTTTTCTTTTGATCGGCTTTTCAACACCCTTGCACATCATTATTCTCAGCCTGATTTATGCCGCAAACGAGGCGGAGTATAAACTTCTGTAACAGGGTTCCTGACGGCTTGAACGTGAACACGCGAAGTCCTTCCGGTCAAAAAGTTATTCCAAGCACTTTGAATTACTCAAAAACAATGACTGGTATGCATCGCCGGAATCAGCCCCAGCTTAGCCTTTTCTAATTTTTGGCGACTTATTCAACTTCAGCCCTTCTTACCGATGTCATTACCTTGCATAGGTTGCTAGACTTGCATAGACGAATTTCCTGGGAGCAGGCACCCAGCCTCCATGAGCGAAAACCAAAAACCCCTAAAAATCGGCGAATTGCTCATCAAAGCTAAGTCGATCACCGAAAAAGATTTGCTAGATGCTACCGGTACCGCCGGTGAGACCGGCCTTCCAATCGGCCGTGTTCTGGTCATGTCCGGGTTCATCACGGATAAAGAGCTACAAGCAGCCATCCAGGCCCAGTCACTGATCAAAGACGAACAGGTTGATCTCGACCTTGCCATCAGCGCCATGCAAACCGCGCAGAAAAAGGAGATTTCTCTGGAAGAGGCGCTTAGAGAAGAAGGCTGGAAAATAAACATCGAGTCGAAAACAGCCAAACTGGGAGAGCTTTTAAAAGCAGCTGAAATAATCAGACAAGACCAGTTGGACGAAGCCCTCAAGACTAGCCAGGAAACCGGATTGCCCCTGGGACGTATTTTGGTTCTCACCCAGGCTGTTAGCAATGAGATGCTCTCCGCCGCATTAACCGCTCAAATTCTAATCCGAGACAAGAAAGTCTCGGTGGAGCAAGCCCTCCAGGGACTTAGATCGAGCCGCAACCGAAGGGTGACCCTGGAGGTTTCACTGACAGAGCATGGCTTCTACAAACCGCCCACCCGTCAGTCCGTGAAGTTGGGAGAGCTGTTCGTTCTCTCCGGTCTGGTTACCGAGACCGATCTGTTTGGAGCCCTGGAGATAGGATTGACCCAGGAAAAAGCCATCGGTCAGGTCCTTGTTGACTGCGGCTATGTCTCTTTCGACGTCCTGGGCTCGGCGCTAAAATTCCAGGAGATGGTCATAAACGGTACACTAACAGCCATTCAAGCAGCCGAAGCACTGAGACAGGTAGCCACCAAAAAGGTGTCGATGGCCCAGGCCGTGGCTGAGCTGGAAATTGTCAAAGACGAAGCGAGTGACGTGGTAAATCTAGCCGACTTTTTGAAAGTAGCCGGACTAGTCACCGAGGATGATATCACCAAAGCGATAGAAACCTGCGCTAGAAATTCAGCTTTAATAGGCAAAATTCTGCTGGTCAGCGGCTATTTGAACGAGCGCACTTTGCACGCAGCCAGCCGAGCCTTATTTCTCATGCGGGAAGGTTATCTAAAAATGGAACAGGCGGTGCTGGCTTTGAATCTTTGCCAGAAAAACCAGTTAAGCTTCGACGAAGCTTTGGACGAACTGGGTTGGACTGCCCCAACTAAAGTGAGCCTCCCGGGCGATCATTCAAAAAAAGTCTGAGAGAATGCCATCTTGACATGCCTGTATTTACCGCTTCCACTGGTAAATATCATCCCAAGCGGTTAGCATATGAACGATCAATATCTTGGTCCTATGGGTTTTATCTATAGAATCGGTATTGAGGGTTATCCATTCACGCATTAGTACCGCCGGGCCTCGCGCTCACCATGGTACCAGTGCATTTCTCCAACGAGAAAATCATCAAAAAGGACATGGACAATGGTAGAAGTTCAAACGGACACTTTAGCTACAGTAAAACAGTTAGCCACTCAACTACGAATAGACAGTATTCGATCCACAACTGAAGCCGGGTCCGGTCATCCGACATCCTGCATGTCGGCCGCTGACCTCATGGCTGTTCTGATGACCAAGTACTTGAAGTACGATTTCGACCACCCGGAATTAGCCAACAACGACCGCCTCATCTTTTCAAAAGGTCACGCCGCTCCCCTTCTGTACTCGATGTACAAAGCCGCCGGCGCAATCGATGACAAAGAACTGATGTCCTTGAGAAAATTCGGCAGCCGCCTGGAAGGGCACCCGATTCCCAAGATTCTTCCCTGGGTGGAAGTAGCCACTGGCTCCCTCGGTCAGGGACTGCCCATGGCTGTGGGTATCTGCCTCGCCGGCAAATACCTCGACAAGCTCGACTACAAAACCTGGGTTCTCCTGGGCGATTCTGAATCCGCCGAAGGTTCCGTCTGGGAAGCCATGGCAGCAGCCTCCCACTACAAACTCAACAACCTGGTAGCGATTCTCGACATGAACAGACTCGGTCAGCGCGGCGAAACCGCCCTGGGCTGGGATTCTGAAACTTACCGTAAGAGAGCTGATGCTTTCGGATGGCATACCCTGGAGATCAATGGTCACGACGTCGAAAAAATCGATAAAGCGATGCAAGAGGCTTGCTCCGTTAAAGACAAACCCACCCTCATAATCGCCAAAACCGACAAAGGTCACGGTCTTCCTCTTACGGAGAACCAGGACAACTGGCATGGCAAACCGCTCAGCAAAGAGCAGTGCGCTGAAGCCATCGACCATTTCGGCGGCAAAAAAGAAGACCTTAAAATCGATGTTCAAAAGCCCGGCAAATTGCCCGAACCAGGAAAAATTGGTGACACCAAAGGCGCCACCGGCAAATTTGAACTGCCCTCCTACAATCAACCGGTAGCTACTAGAGAAGCTTATGGGGATGCCCTCAAGCTCCTCGGAGACGGCTTCAAAGACGTAGTGGTCCTCGATGCTGAGACTTCCAACTCAACATTCGCAGACCGCTTCGCCAAAGCACACCTGGGAAGATTTTTCGAAATGTACATCGCCGAGCAGCTTATGGTAGGCGTCGCATGCGGTCTCGCCAACAGAGGCAAGAAAGTGTTCGCTTCCAGCTTTGCGGCATTCTTAACGAGAGCGGCCGACTTCATCAGAATGGCTGCCGTCTCCAGATCGACAATCAAGCTTTGCGGCTCCCACGCCGGTTGCTCGATCGGAGCCGACGGTCCATCCCAGATGGCCCTGGAAGATCTGGCTATGTTCCGTGCTCTCTTCAACAGCACCGTGCTCTATCCTTCCGACGGTATCTCTGCCGCCAAGCTAGTGCACACTATGAAAGACCTGCCGGACATCTCATACATCAGAACCACCAGAGCCAAGACTCGCGTCCTCTACAAAGAAGACGAAGAGTTCCCGGTGGGCGGCAGCAAAACCTTGAAAGAATCTGCTGACGACGAATACACCCTCATCGGTGCCGGTATCACGGTACACGAATGCCTGAAAGCTTATGAAGAGCTGAAAGGTCAGGGCATCACAGTAAGAGTCATCGACCTCTACTCGATAAAACCAGTAGACAGAGAGACCCTGCACAAAGCAGCCAGAGAGACCAAAGCTCTGATTACCGTGGAAGACCACTGGCCCGAAGGCGGCATCGGCGACACAGTACTGGAAGCCTTCACCACATTTGGTGCACCTGAAAGGGGCAACAAACTAGAGACTCCGGAAAATCTACCCAAAGTAGTGAAGCTGGCAGTCAAGTCCATGCCTGGCTCCGGTGAACCGGAAGAGCTGATGGACGCAGCAGGCATCTCCGCCAAACACATCGTCAGAACCGTAAAAGGACTGAACGCTTAGGTAAGGCGAAAGAGCAGAAAACGCAAAAAGAGCCGAGGATTAATCCCCGGCTCTTTTACTTTTGACTTCTACTCCTGAAGCAAATCAAAATAGCCTGGCGCCATTTTTCACATTGCCGAATGAACCAATTCAGCTATGCCACCATCGGCCCTGTCAGCCTGCTGAGCATACCCTTGATCTCAAATAGATCCACGGATGTTTCTGTTCTGCTGGCGCGAGCGATGGTATAAGCAAGTCGCGCATTACTCAGCGCCTTATCACAATCATCCTGGACTTCCTGCAAAAGTGCCAGGTTATAAATTTCTGGTAGCAGCTCCGGTGCGTGAGGGCCATACTCCCTTTGCTTGAGAGCAAGAATCTGGATCGTAATAGACTCAGCCATGGCATAGTCACCAAGCTCTTCGAAGTGCTCCGCCAATATCTTCAATCTATCTAAGTTCATCAGTTTCCTCCTTATAGAAAAACTGAAAGGTTTCCCTCGCACGATTCGCTCTTTCAATTACGAATAACTCTCCGTTTAGTCTTTTTAGAAAGACAATAAAGCGAATTTCATCGAATGCGATTTGCAGACTATATAACACACCACTACCGTATGCAATATATCGATCCGATATACATCCGCACACCAAATGTTTCACCAGTGAGCAATATTCCGTAAACAGGGTAATTCTAAGAAGTCAACTTCGTAGTTTATTTTCTACTTTTAATTCCAGCAGCAGTTGTCATTCGCTCAAACCGGACAGGCAAATCTGTCCTGCGGCATGCCAATGACAAATCAGAACCACAATTCGAAAAACCTGGGCAGAAATCCAGAGCCAAAATAGTGTTTAGAAGAGACTTTCCACTATACTGATGAATAATTTTTACCTGAGGGAGAGTATCTATAGATGGCTCGAATGGCAATAGTCCTATGTTTACTTATCGCTCTTTTCGGAGCCAGTTTCAGCTTCTTCAAAGATAAACTAACAGCAGCGCTGCAGCCCATTGGTACGACCCAGCATTTGGCCACGGTCGTTGCCGCCACAACCATTCAGGCAGGCGAGAGTTTTACCAACGCCAACACAGCCATAGAATTGCAAACCATCTACAATTACGACATAAGCTTAGTCGGAATGAAAGAAGTTCTCTACGGTCGAAGAGCCGGAAAAAACATCGAGAAGGGAGCAAGAATAACCATATACGATGTCATGCCAGAGGATCGAACCAAGTGGACAGCTTATGATGAAAAGCTCAATAGTAACTATTCGACTTTTCAAGCAGGCTATCAAAACTGCTTTATCTCCAGAAAAAACATCGAAAAAGGCGAACCGATACTCACGATGTTTGTAGTAAACAGACTATTCCCATTGAACAATTCAAAGACAACGATTCCGGTGGACGCC
>JAUIJG010000518.1 GCA_030431355.1 bacterium | reverse complement strand
TTTCGAACTGACAGAGCTGGGTGTACTCAGACCCAATCAGGTGAAAGTAGATCGACTGGGTCCTGGCGAAGTAGGCTATCTTGCCGCTTCCATCAAAGACGTCGCTACTCTGGTGGGTGATACCATAACCAGTGCCGAGAAGCCTGCGGATCAAGCTCTGCCTGGCTATCAACCTGCCAAACCTATGGTCTTTGCCGGCATCTATCCTGTGGACAATGAGCAATATCCTGAGCTCAGGGATGCCCTGGAGAAATTGAAACTCAACGATTCAAGTTTGTTTTTCGAAGCTGAGAGTTCTGAAGCGCTGGGATTTGGATTTAGATGCGGATTTTTGGGTTTGCTCCATATGGAGATCATTCAAGAGCGCCTTGAACGTGAGTACGATCTGAACCTGATCACCACGTCTCCATCGGTAATTTACCGGGTGACCAAGACCGATGGAGCGGTTGTTATGATAGACAACCCCGCGTTCCTGCCCGACGCCAACCACCGCGAGCTTATAGAAGAGCCCATTGTCACGGCTAATATCATAGTGCCCAACGATTATGTCGGCGCCTTGATGGAGCTCTGTCAGTCTCGCCGCGGTATCTATATTGATATGAAGTACCTTGATGCCAGACGTAATCTTCTTATATACGAGATGCCTCTGTCCGAGATCATCACTGATTTTTATGACCAGCTAAAATCGAGATCCCGTGGGTACGCAAGTCTGGACTATCAGTTCCTGGATTATAGAGCGTCCAAACTGGTCAAACTCGATGTCTTGATCGCCGGAGATCCTGTTGACGCGCTTTCTGCTATTGTTCACCAGGATAAAGCGCCATCCTACGGGCGGCAGCTGGCCTCAAAGCTTAAGAAGTTAATTCCCCGGCAGATGTATGAAGTACCTATTCAAGCTGCCATAGGCGGAAAGATTGTTGCTCGGACCAATGTTTCCGCCCAGCGGAAGAACGTTTTGGCGAAGTGTTACGGCGGGGATGTTTCCCGAAAGCGTAAGCTATTGGACAAGCAGAAAGAGGGTAAGAAGCGCATGAAGTCTGTGGGTAGAATTGAAATTCCCCAGGAAGCTTTCATGGCCCTGCTCAAAATTGATTCTGAGGAATAGTATCAAGTTTAGCTTGAACTTAAATGGCTAAGTTAGCGAAATCCGAAGAATATAATCAAAAGTACGATCATACTATTCATGAGAAAGTGGCAGATCATGGCTGGCACTATCGTGCCGGTTTTTTCTGTGGCCAGGCAGACGACCACACTGAAGACGAACTTGTCCAGCAAAAGCCACCAGATTAGTTGACCATGTAATAGCGCGAAGACCAGAGAGGTGAAAACCGTGGATGGTATCACATTCCAGTTGCGTCTCAGACCTCTATAGATAACTCCTCGGAAAAAAGCTTCCTCAAAGATGGGAGGAATGATGGCGATGCTTACAAATAGTAGAAGAAGTGATGGAATAGAATTTGATTCACTAAGGATGGCAATGGAGTGTTCATAGGCATCTTCCGGTGGATAGAAAAAGTGAATGGATAGAAGCAGAGAGATCAAAGTGAAGCTAATGGATATAGCCAGGCATATAATCGCTATCTGCGTCATCTCTTTCAAATCATAGTCTGCTGTCCTGGTTTTAATCTGGAAAAAGTCGATGGGTGATGTTTTTCTTGCCACAAATAGCCAGGTCAAAACCGCCAGGGGTAAGAGCAACACAATCTCTTCCAACATCATGGTCACCGAGAGATCGAAAGGCATAAAATACGCGATCAGCAGCTTCTTCGCATCATCATAGAAGGATGGCACCAGGGCATCCATTGCCAGTATTGTAAAAAAGCCGAAGAGCAGATAGAGAATACCAATCGCCCAGGGTTTCCAGAGACCATAGGCCTCTTTCGATTTCACCCCCCGGTCCTGCCAGTCGAGCCTAAATTTGTCGGCTTTTGCTTTGCCGCCTTTCTTGAGCAGGAAGCAGCTATAAACTATGGCTGCGATTGCTATGGCGAAGAAGATTATGAGCATATCCATTGCGCCAGAGGAATCTTTGTCGGCAAGATTAAGGTATTTAAGAAATGCTTCCTCGTCGCCAGAATTTTTCTTCTGGCGCGCCGCCAACATGTGCCTGAACCAGGAGCGCGAGAGGTTGTCTTCAAGGTCTCGGAGCTGGGGTTTAGGAGTTCTTAGATTATTTGTTGTGTCTGACTGAGCAAGCAGTATATCTTTTATGCGCTGCGCCCTAGCCACCGCTTTAGCGCTTACTCCTTTCATCATCCCGGGCAATGCTTCGATATCGGATATGGTGTCTTCTCCCAGCTCCTGCTTTACCGCAATCCTGTACACTAAAATTTCCAGATTGTCGGGTTCGTTTCTAAGATACTTATCGAGGTCTTTTTTGACCTGGACAAGAAAGTATCTTCTAGCGGTTTTCAGAAGTGAAGGTAGGGGCTTTTTGAGGTTTTGTTCGAGCAAGTCAATCTCGCTTACGGCAGCGGTATTGAAAGTGGGTTCATAGGGAAGATATGGACTGGCATAAAAACACCTCTTTTTTTCTCCTGCAAGAACCAGAGAAATAGATTCCACTTCCATAAGATCCAGGGACACGTAAGTCTTGTAGGTCAGGTCGTCCAGCTTTTCTGTGAGTTCATCAAATTCGGCTTTATCCGTGGCAGTGATTTTAATGTCCACTGTTCTGGATGAGGCTTCTTTTTCTAGAACCAGATTCTTTCGCTTAATGCCAAACCCTTGTTCAAGCTTCTTTAGAAAAAAACGATGGCAGTCTTCGTCTATTTTGATTACATCGCTGTCTTCAGGATTATTTATTAGAGGACGCGCATTGTTAAGCTTCTTCCCTTCGATGTAGGAGAAGAAAAGAGTGCCGAGAAGCAGTAGGAGAGTAAGTGTCCGGGAGAGAATCAGAGGCAATTTTTTTGCCATTTTCTTTTAAAATCTCCAAGCTTTTCTACTGAATTATCCTGTGGGCGCCGACTAGTAGTGCATAATAAGTGAACAGAAAGCAGATCATAGACAGGACTCTTATGGGTAAAAAGCGTCGACCAAAGAAGAATAGCAGGAATTCAAAGAGCGACAAAACCTTGCCGGCACTAAATCTTCCAATTAAGTTCGAAGGGGAGAATGAAGTTACTGGGGACGCTGAGGCGGTTCTATCTTCCGGGGAAGCAGAGCCGAAGAAGAGGAGTCGTTTGCAGGAAGCCCTGGCAAAGGAGATGGGCGATCCGGTCGAGCAAGAGAAAAAACGGCGGAAGCTTCTGGCAGCTGCCTGGCGGGAGCGCAATAATATCTTTCGCAGTATCCTTGGGAAACCCACTTACGTAACACCCAAAAATTAT
>JAUIJG010000517.1 GCA_030431355.1 bacterium | reverse complement strand
TATCTCCGCTTCGGATACGGGCAATCCATTGATTGTCCAGCTGCGGTCACCGCCGGTAGAGTCCAGGATCAGAGCGAGTTTGAGTCGGTCGGTTGTTTCGTTTTTCTCAAGGTCAAGGTTTGTGTTCGCCGGCAAAAGGTAGGCATAGAGCTTGCCTGGTTCGGATCGCACGGATAGACTTCTGGTGGCGCTGGTGATGCGAAAGTCTGAAACTGTTAGAGACTTCAATTTTTTAGAAGTGATATCGTGAATGGTGTGCTCGGTGATGGTTAGTCTGACCCGTTTGGATGATTTCTGCTGATAGACCGAGTCATTGAAGTGTGCGGACAGTTGGCTCAAGACTTTGTAGAGATAAGCGGATAGTTTGACTGTCGAGTCAATTCCAGCCGATATTTGGAAATACTCGCCCCTCAAAGAATGACTCTGATAGGTTTCAAGATCTATTTTACTTATCAATGACGCCAGTTCATTGCTCCAGGCTTGGCTGTTCGCCAGAGCTTCAGAGGCGGTATCTCCGCCAGAAGAAATATCCAGAGCCGGATAATGTTCCGAATCAGTATTTTCTCCGGACAGGTTCTCTTTTGCTACTTTTGTTGCCGACTCTTCCTTCGGAGGCTCATCTTTCGTCTCCGAGGCGCTTTTAGATTCAGATTCTAATTTTGTCTTTTCCGGTTTCTCTGACCCGAGCAAGAGATCGGTCATCTTTTGGGTCAGCCAGAATTTCGGTTTATCCGTCATAGAAATTCCTACTTCTCACCCAGGGTACCGTAGCCGTTGTCCACGGCCCAGGCGATGAGCTGTTCTCTCGTGTCCAGTCCCAACTTGAGAAGAAGTAGCTCGCATTGTTTCCTGACAGTAGCCGGCGAAGCTTTTCTATTGGAGGCGATCTCCTGATATTTCATGCCCTGGCCTAAAAGCTTGAGAATTTCTCTCTCCGCCCGGGTGAGTTTCTCTTTTCCTTCGGCCAAGGCCTGGGACTTTACTAACTTCTCGCCTTTGTCGACGGATCTGATTGCTTCGACCACGAAAGAGATCGGCTCAGACTTAAGAAGATAGCCGCTTACTCCCAGTTCCAATATTGCCTGGACAAATGCCCGACGCTTCTCTGCCGAAAAGACAATGATCCTGGATGACTTGAATTCGAGGAACTTTCGCACCGTGGACCGAGGACCTTCTTGATTCGGCAGGTGTAGGTCCAGGAGTATGATGTCCGGGCGCAGTTTTTCAGCGGCTTCCAGTCCGCTGCGGGCGTCGCTTGCCGTGCCAAGAACTGTCATGTCCTCTTCCCTGGATATGGCTCCTTCTAAGCCATAGAGGGTGGCTTCGTGATCTTCGACTATCAATACAGTTGTCACTAGATTGCAGACTCCCGTGCTGTTGACTACATTTTTCCCTGTTTTCCTCTGCTTTTCAAATTTCCGGACCTGGCAAGTGTAAATTCGTGTGTAGAAACCTGTTCTGCCTCAATTTCGTTGGTCTAAGCTCGATTTTTGACCTATAACGGGTAGGCTGATCGCAGGAGGGCTTGAATAGTTTGCAGGGTAAGCTATCATTGCTCACGTATCTGAATAAGAGATCTATACACTAAACTTCCATAGTCAGGAGGCTTCCACAATGGAAACTAAATCCTCAAGGTCCAAGAAGGCAGTAGCCACAATTACCGCAGCAGCTCTGGCTGGACTGCTGGCAGGATGTGCCGGTGGTGGCGATGCCGATAAGGCAACCACTGAAACCACACCTAGCACCACTGAAGCTACCGAAGCTCAACCTGAAGCAAAAACTGAAACCGGAGCTGCAGAATCCACTGAAGCAGCCACCGGCGAAGAAGCTAAAGAAGGTGCTGAAGCTAAAGAAGGCGAAGCCGGTAAGGCAGCCGACGGCGGCGAAGCAGCAGAAGGCGCGGCTAAAGAATCTTGTAAAGGCAAGAACGGCTGCGGCTAGTTCACAATTTCGCATTTGAGCCGACCAGAATACCGGTATTCTAATTACCCGGGTCACCCAGGTAAAGCCAGTATTTCTGGTCGCTCTTTTATTTAGGTAGATGGCCGGAAATAGATTTAACGGCAATCGAGACCTCGGGTTTGGAATTGGCCTCAGAATTCCTCATTACAAAAGGATCTTGGCAGATTCCCCGGCTCTGGATTGGTTTGAGATTATCTCTGAGAACTTCATCACCGGTGGTGGAAGACCCCGGGAGGTTCTGGAGTCCGTCCTTGAACATTATCCAGTGATTCAACACGGTGTCAGTCTTTGTTTTGGGGATACTGAGCCCTTCAACAGGGTGCAACTGAAGAAGCTTAAGGCGCTGGTGGAGTTCACCGGAACACCCTATCTTTCCGATCATCTGAGCTGGGGAAGTCACGGTGGCGTTCACAGCCACGATCTTCTGCCATTACCTTATACGAAAGAAGTGGCTAAGCATACCGCCGACAGAATCCGGTATGTTCAGGACTTTCTTGAGATTCCGGTTTGTGTGGAGAATGTCTCCAGTTATCTTGAATATACCGATAGCAGGATGACCGAGTGGCAGTTCCTTTCTGAAGTGGTGGAGCTTGCCGACTGCGGAATTCTTCTTGATCTCAATAACATTCATGTATCCGCTTTTAATCACAATTTCGACCCGGCGGACTATTTAGCCGGTGTTCCCCTGGAGAGAGTGGCCCAGGTGCACCTGGCCGGTCCCACGGACCGGGGCGACTATTTACTAGATACCCATGACCACCCGGTTCCGGATAGAGTCTGGTCTCTCTACCGACAGCTAATAGGCTCAGTGGGTTCTGTAAACACACTTTTGGAGTGGGACAACAATATTCCCTCCTTCGAAGAGGTGAGAGAAGAGGTTCTGAAAGCACGGGACATCTTGGAGCAATGCACCGGTCTGTCAAACAAGTCTCAAAAAAGCCTATCCGAAAGGGAAAAGAGTATTGTTGTCGTCAGATCCGGCTCCGTATCTGGTGGCGCGCCTGATAGCGCACATGATCGCCTGGAGACAGTACAGAGCTTTCTGATAGATTCTATCAAGCGTCCTTTGGGCAAAGACTATGAATTGATCCTCGAGCCGGGTATGGCTGTGGAAGAGTATGTTCTTGCAGGTGAGAAGCATTCTTCTAGAGATAGGCTCGAAATTTACTGTCAGCAGTACTGGTATCGATTGCTTGATTGTATGGAAGAGGACTTTCCCGGAATTTTGAAGGTGCTTGGCCGGGATCGGTTTTCCCGGCTGTCCCGGGAATATCTCAGTGTCTATCCATCCGGATATCTCCCGGAATCTTATCTTCTCAAGGATCTCGGTAAACATCTTGCCGCTTTTGTAAGGGAGAGACCGGATCTGGTT
>JAUIJG010000045.1 GCA_030431355.1 bacterium | reverse complement strand
ACATTTGAATCCAAACGGTTTTATTCTAGTCAACATTTCAAATCGGCATGTCAATCTGGAGCCGGTTCTCGGCAATCTGGCCAAGAAGTTCTCCTTGCAAGCGACTACCCTTGCCAGTAAAGAGAGTACCTGGGTGCTTATCTCAAGGCAGCCCTACGAAGCGGAGAGATATAGAGAAGAGCCCCGCTATCAGCATCTTAGGGTCGAGGCCACAAAGCCGAATGACAAACTGGAAGCCTGGACCGATGACTATTCAAACGTCATGTCCGTTCTTATTCATCACTAAGTCTCGACTTTAGCCGGTCTTGCTTTTGGACTTCTCTTTAATTGCTTTGTCCAGATTCTTAAGCGCCTGCTCGTATATTTTTTTGTGTTCTTCGGGCGGGTCTTTGGCGATCACTGTCACGAGAACTTGTCGGGCTTCCTTGCGCTTTCCTATTGTGAAAAGCATCTCGGATAGGTTTTGCACGGCTCTGAAATTTAATGGTTGCACTTCCAGTATTTTGCGATAAGCATCTTCGGCTTCATCATATTTTTTATTGCTTTCCGAGATGATTGCTTTGGTATAGAGGCATCCCACATTGTTGGGGTCCATCTTCAGGGACTGGGCCAAAATTTGAGTGGCTTTTTCTTTGTCACCTTTTTGACCCCGTTTGAACAAGCACTGGGCCAGGTTGTTATAGGTGGAGATGAACTGAGGATCTTCTTGAAGGGCCTTCATATAAAGCGGAATAGCTTTGTCATAAACGTTCATGGCCTGATAGGTGAGAGCTTCTTTGAAGCCCCGGGGCATTTTCTGCTCAGGGATTACCAGCTTGGCTTTGGCTTTGCTTGGGGAGCTTTTGCTTGTTTTATCAGCTCCGTTTGTTTTCGCTTTGCTCGAATCCGAACCGGATTTTGTATCCGCTATTGCTTGCCCTGAGTACAATAGGGCTATTGTGAGGGCCAGCGCTAGTTGTTTATGCATCCCTTTGCAACCTCTTGGATTTGACATAGTTAGCCATTCTATCGTTATTTGATACATGATTGTCATTTGAGCCGTTTAAGGGCTTAATGCGGGTTGGCAAACTCAAAATAGTGGAATATTCAGGCAAAGACAATTTTTATGCGCCCATGACCAAGAGTAGAGACGGAAAATCAGCGAACTCAACGGCTGTGCAAAACGGCGAGGATAACTTCCTCACTGCTTTGACGGACGATTTCCGATGGAAGAGTCATTTTCCTGATCCCGGTCGAATCGACGATCTCAAGCGTGATCTGGTGGGCGATCTAAAAAGCGTGCCGGTGGTCGCAGAAGACGGCACGGCTACTAACGTTTACGCCAAAATCAACGACGACGACTTTTTAACCCGGGCGGATAAAGAGCTGGTTTGGTCTTGTATGGCCATGGTCCGTCAGATGTTCTGGGATCTGGAGCAGAAGCATGCCGACGGTTACCAGTGGAATATGAACTGGATGCATACCCGGGCGGAGATAGACCAGGTCTATGAGGCTTCAAAGCTTCTCAATTTGTCCGGTCGGGAGACCCGGGACGCGTTAATCGCTTCGCTCTTCTCCGATTCCATCAAGAGCAGGGGCAATTTTATTATTCATAACGTTCATGGAGCCCAGGCTGCTGCCCTGGTGCTCTCTTATTTCCTGGACGAGTCCAAGCCCATGGCCAGGAAAAGCATCGAGCGTATCGCCAGGGCTACAAAAGAGCATCAGATAGCGCCCCCGGAATTCATGGCTAACATCGTAGGCCTGGTCCTCCATAAAAAATTGAAGCTGCCGCCTTTCGATTCCGATGCCACCGTCTTCGAGAGTCCCCAGGCCCGGGTTGTTTATTCTATTTATGAAAAGATCAAAGACCCGTTCAACCTGGAAAATCTGAATGAGGATAAGAACCTCATAGTCTTTACCGAAGAGGAGAGAGAACTTCTCCGCGAGGTTGGAGTGAAGGACTGGTATGTACCCCATCCGGACAACAAGAATTCAAGAATATCCCATGCTGTGATAGCAGGCGATCATTCCATCAATTACAACAATCCGGAAGGTTTTGCCAAAATCGCTCTATTAAGGGGACCGGACACCGAGTCTTTTTTCGAGGATGCCACCATCCACCATTCTTTAGAGTCGGCAGTTATGAGTTTTACCGATTCTTTCAAGGTGATTCTGCCTGATGTTCAGCGGTTTGCCCTGCGCGGATTGAGAAGAACGAAGCAGGCCGTGGAGCGGGTTAACGCTGTAATGACCGAGCTGTTTAATGGTATTAAGGTAGGTGCCGGGGAAGAGGTTCCTTGCGGTTATACGAGCATTGAGACCGCGATTAAAAGAGCTCACGAGAAGTTTCCAGAGCTTTATGAAGCCGATTTTTGCTCTCTATCCGAAGACGGGACCATTTATGTGGAAGAAGCTCTGGAAAGAGTCGGCCATATAATGGATGACTGGTATCGCAACCATGGAAGTATTCCTTTCAGCCCCAAAGAGAAAAGCTCAAATGAGCCCGGACCCGGACGTCTGCCCTTCTGGAACGCGCCACTAAAGTATCCGCCCAGGAAAGAGGACGGCAGCTCTGATCTGGAATCGCTGTCCGAGCTTGAATATCAACAATATTTGTTTGCTGAAAAGATCAGGCATATCGCTGTAGAACTGCTCAGAGCCGAGCAATGGATATTTTCCCTGGCTGAAGATTAAAAACACTTGACATATGTGTTGGATGCCCTTACGATTTGCAGGTGGGGCTTTTTCCCACTTTTAAATTCAAACACCTTACTAAAAAACAAATAGATAGCAGAATCATTGGTCGTCTTTTGTCGGCTATTTGAACTCGTTTCTTTTATGCATTGCAGCAGGTTTATTGAGGCTTTTGCCTTGATGGCTCTATTCGGTTCGCCGAGTGCTGTTCTGCTTTATCTATTTACTCATTCATACTCTTTAAGGAGCTTCCTATGCGTTTTGCCTCTAGATGCCAATCAGTTAAATTTCGGCTCGGCGAACTTCTCCTGAGTGCAGGAATTATCTCCCCGGACGTTCTCAGTCACGGGTTGTCCATCGCCAGACGCGCGGCCATGCCTATTGGACGGGTTCTTATCATGTCGGGTCATGTGAGCGATCTTGATATCGACTGCGCGGTGCAGACACAGAATTCAATCAGAGAAGGCGCCATCGACGAGAAACTGGCCAAAGAATTACTACGGTTCTCCCATGTTCATCAATGTTCCATCAACGAAGCCTATCGTTTGAATGGTATCGCTCGCGACCTTGGACCCCTCTGCCGATTCGGCAAATTGGTTCTGGCTGCCGGTGTCGTGGACGAGTCCGGTCTCAAGTGCGCCGTCAAGTATAGTTCCAGCAGCTGTCTGCCCCTGGGCAAATCCCTGGTGGAGTTGAAGCTTATTAGCGAAGATTTGCACATCCATAGCATGAATCTTCAAATCTTAGTAAGAGATGAAAGAATCTCGTTTTTGGAAGCGGTAAAAGTGTTGCAAGCGGTCAATGAAGAAGGAGTTGAGCTGGAGAAGGCTCTAGCCCGCGTCGGCTACAAGAATCTCTTCAATGCCGAGCATCCTCGCCTGGGAGAATTGATGGTGGCAGCCGGTATTATCTCCTACGAGGATAGTCTGGTTCTAACCGAATTGGGCACCGAAAACGATACCAGTTTCGGTAAGCTTTTGTTAGACTACAAGCTGGCCACAACCATCGACGTGGAGGCGGCTCTTCTCCTTCAGAAGATGTTCTCGACTCCTATGTTTTCTATGAGAAGAGCGATAAGGCTTCTCAAAATGGCCAATGCCATGCAGGAGCCATTGGAGAAACTGCTCACCGAGTTGGATATTCTCGAGCAGGTGGTTAAGCTCTTGCGAGATGCGGACTACATCGAAGAAGGAGTGCTCCGTAAAGTGGCAGCCGAGATAGTGGAATTTGAACAAACCGTGGCTGAAGCCCTTGTTACCAGGGGTGTGGTCACTCCGCGCCAATCGAAGGCCGGACTAGATTGTCTGAAGAAAATAGAATCAAAAGAGATTTCCTACGAAGAAGCTCTCGAATTGTTGAATATCTGGAGGTTGGATTTGACCGGTCGTGAAAGCGCATCGGTAAGACCCAGTCTGGTGGCTGCATAAGTGTGATGGATTTGTGCTTCGAGAGTTAATGGAAAAGCCCGGCTAAGAGGGAGCCGGGTTTTTCTTTGATTGGAAAAGATCGATCAATTTCTGATACTATCGGGGGTAGCAGCCCTTTCCAGGGCTGCTGTATTCGTTTCCTAAAATGGATGAAGTTCATCGCCGCAAGATTTTCATCGCCTCAATTAGTTTGGAAGTTGGCATAGAATCGATAACATCTCAAAAGTTGGATGTTATGCAAGCGACTAAGCGATAACATCTCAAAAGTTGGATGTTATCTCGACAGCTCCGCCGAAATGATTATTGACTGGGCTTGCCGTTCCACAAAGTCTTAGCGCGGAGGAGTGACCAGTTCGGTCCAGTCCACACCAGGACTCCAGGCGGAATCTGTTCCGAGAACGGTGTCCCCGGTGGAGTTCACCCAATGATATTTGGGACCGTACTCAACCTGATACTGGGTTCCCGTGCTTGGATTGACCAGGGTGTCTTCATCCCTGATGAAATTGATGAAGTCGCTGTGGGCTCTATCCGAAGAACGCACGCGATTCATATATGAAGAGTGCGCCGCGTCCATGGAGCGCATCCGGCTTCTGAAGGCTTCGTGTCGCGCATCCATGGCAGCCATTCGGCTTCTGAAAGCGGCCGCTGATCTTGCCCTTGCCGCGCTGTCGTATGCCATCCAGTTCTGGGTGAACTGTACGTTCTGTCTGCCCTGGGCTTGATTCCACTGTGGGTTCCACTGCCATGATTGGTACATGCGGAGAAAGACATTGAGAGCTTGCTCCTCATAACCTCTGACGGCGAGGACACCGCAAATTTGAGAGACCCACCACATGGTTTTGCCTTTCTTGGTCGCTGCCAGAAAGTAAGCCTCGCCTTCGTTTCCTTTGATGCTGAAGTTGTATTTTAAAGAAGCGCAGTCACCGGCCACCACGCCCTGGGTGCCGTTGATGGAGCGGGCCAGATCCGGGTGGTGTTCGACATTGACCAGCTCGATACTGTCGCAAGCTTTAGCCAATCTTGTTTTGACATAGTGCTGAATGAACTTATCGGCTGTCTGGTAGTAGAGGACTTTGGTGACCAGTCCGCTGCTAACTTTGTAAGTGGATCCTGGAGGGCAGCCCATCCAGGTGAGCCATCCTGCCGGAAGATAGCGGGGTTCTATTGAGCCATCCCCAATGAAGACTGAGATCTTCTGGTCCGGCGAAACGGCTTTCATCCAGGGGCGCAAGTCGACGGCCATGGGTTTCTTCATGCCGCCGGTTACGTTCCAGCCAGCCGGGACATCCAGAGAGAATGATCCGAAATTGGGGTCTACATATTTAGTGAACTGAACATTTTGATAGGGAAGCTGGGCGTAATTTGATTGTCCTGAACCGTCCGCATAGTCGGCTCCGTCCTGACCGGTGCCTGAGCCGGCAGAAGCAGGCAATGTCCCTCCGGTGATATTCAGTGTCTGCAGAATCTGGGAAAGGTAGTTCAGATCGCTCTGGCTGTTGGCGTTATTAGGTACCTGGAAGATGATCAGGCGACCGGCGGTGCCGCTGTTCCCTGCTGAGAGAGCGAGACCGGCGATGGAATTTATATTGTTGTCCGTGGACATGGAGCGCAGGGCTCCGCCCATCATCATCGGGTTGCTCCAGTTTACTCCCGGCGCGAATCTTTTGAGCAGGACCGTAAACAGGCTCTGGGACTGGCTAACATTTAGTTTGTTTGATGGAATGAAGAAAGGCAGAACGGAGAGTTGGCTGCCGTTGGGACTTTTGACTTCGACTTTGCCGGATTTGTTGTCCTGGTTCACCGTCCAGCCCTGGGGATACTTGATCGTGAATCCCTGGTCGGCGCCTCCATAAGTGTTCCAAGAGACTCCGCCCGAAGGGTTGGAATTGTAGCTGTTGCCCGAAATCTGGTTGCTGGCATTTCCTGAGCTGCCGGCTGTGTTTGCCGAATTGTTGTAGCCGCCTGTCGAGTTGCTGTAGCTACCGGAAGAATTGCTGTAGCCACCTGTCGAGTTGCTGTAGCCACCGGAAGAATTGCTGTAGCCACCGCTATTGGTGTTGTTGTTGTTATTGTTATTGCTGTTGTTGTTGTTCGCGGCCGGTGCGCCTGCCGGTTGCCATCCTATGTCGAAGGAAGATGATTTCTGAAGTTCTTGAACAGTGACTCTTGTAAGCTTCGCTTGGTAGTTGCCACGGGTAGGTGAGGACAGAGAGAGCGTGGAGGTGGTGCCGACGGCTCCCTGGATACGAGCGAATACCTGATTTGCCGGCAGTCCCTGGATATTGGCTCCGTCGATTGCTAAAAGTCTATCTCCCACCGATATCCCGGCTTTGCCGGCAGGTCCAGCCGGTACTACGTTGGTGACTGTAAGTTGTCCCTGGGGATTCCAATTCACCACCAGTCCAAGGGCACCTTTTTGCTGTGACTGGGCGCTTCCACCCATACTAAAGCTGGAGTTTGAACCGGAGTAGTTCTGGGCGTTGAGAGGCTGCATCGTTCCGATGCTCAATCCCAGGCAAAGGCTAAGGGATAGGGCGATTTGGGTTGAAGCTGCTTGAGAGATGAAATTCATTTGAGGGAAGCCTGATATTGGGATTATTGACTCTTTAGCGCACGAAGTTGGCATCACTGCGTGGAAAGGGTCAATTTTAACAGATTCACAGAATCCTCACTCTCTCAAGCTATTCTTGGGCCAGGTGGAGGTCTCAGTCGAAGTAAAGTGACTGATGCAACCCATGGATTTATTTCTAGCAACACGCACAAAAGAGCACCGCTTTGGGTGCTCTTTTGATTTTGTGCATACCTTTATATAGTAGTTCTATACTGCATTTCCTTTACTGGGGAATATAGCCGGACCGAGTGTCTACTCGATTGTCCACATTGTTCAGGTGTTGAGCATTTGCGTCTATTCGCTCGCTCAGTCTCTGGTTTCGATTAACATAACTCTGAGGCGCGTTCGGATTGTTTTGCATCTGGGCATCGTTGAACGCGTTTCTCTTCTGGTTAAATTGCTGACGATAATCCAGGTTGGTCTGGCGGGCTGCGTTTACGTTTGCCGGGTTGGCTCCGCTGGCTGGTCCATATCTAGTCAGCCCCGGTCCTGGTGCCCCGGCGCCTACTCCTGGTCTGACGCCAACACCGGGCGCACCCACACCGACACCGCGTCTCAATCCTACTCCGGGAGCACCTGCTCCTAACCCGGGTCTAACTCCGATACCCGGAGCGCCTACTCCAACGCCACGTCTCAGTCCCAGTCCGGGCGCGCCTGCTCCGGCACCTCGCCGCAGCCCGATCCCGGGAGCGCCTACACCGACACCACGTCTCAAGCCCAGCCCTGGGGCTCCAGCGCCGACGCCTCGCCTCAGTCCGACGCCGGGTGCTCCTGCGTCAGCGGCGAAAGCTGGTAGGGATACAGAAATAAAAGAAACCACTAATGTGAATATCACGGGTTTGTTCATGGGATATCTCCGATTGGATACTGTGGAGTGAATACCCCAGGCGTTTTGCAAAAGTTGCGCCTGCTCTTGCTTGAATTTCTGTGATTCCATTAATCTTGTCGGAAAGCCAGCACTGGCTGTGGTGATATGTGGGTTTCGTAAGATTCCCATGGCAGTAACAACTCAGTCACAAATGCAGTTCAAACTAAGGGAAGTTAGATCAGAGGTCAATTTTGCGCATGCTCTCTATTAGGCATACGAATTGCATCCTCACAGGAGCTTTGATTTATATCAATAGCAAGGGATTTTGAATTAGATAAGCTGGCTGGCGTTGGCAACAAAGTCCCATCCTTAGTACCTCAGTACCTTCCATAGTCAGGCTCTGGCACTACAATCGGTATCATCGTACTTCTTGTGGTATCCTATTGAATTGTATTTCTGGCAAAGTGGAGTTTCTTGTGGGAAGTGGAATAGAAGTCAATGATACATTGCAATTGACTGTGGAACAGGGGTTCCCGAAAGATGTGCTGGATCTGGAAAAGCATATACTGAACCCGATAAACTTTGAGTCGATAGCTAACAGAGTCTTTCATTTTAAAAACAAGGACGGAGCAAGGGTTTTTCATCTTGATCCTGTTAGAGTCTTTCTGGTCGAGAACATCAATGGCAAGTGGTTATTCTGGGGCAAAGCCTGTATCCAGAGCCAGACCATAGAGAAGGACCCTGGAAATGATGGCGGTTGGGTGACATCCGGCTCGTATAAAATCGTAGATCTTTATGAGCCGGAGTATCAGAAGACCTTTACTATACGTGAGTCAGTGAAGGGCAAAAGCTACTATTAAAGAGCCTGGCCTTCGGAGAGAGATTTTGTCTCACGTATCTAGATTTGAGTATTAGTTTTTGGAGTATCGATTGTGGATCGGAATCTGTCCAGGGCTATAGAGTTGGATTTCCTGATGTTGGATGGGGTGTTCTTTACCGAAGTTCAAGTCTTTCCGGAGTTTATAGTCGCCCTTCACGACAAATCCTCAGATCAATACTCCAACGGTTGCGGCAGAATAAGGTGCACCGCTGATAATGCCAGGTGGGTGCTCGATAGAATCAACCGGATTTTTGCCGACCATCATCGAAACCTTTCTATTTCTGCTTCTCCATTTACTGAACCCGCAAACTTCTCTGAGTATTTAGATGCTGATGGATATGTTCTGGACCATCAAGATGCCTGGATGTTTTATGCCGGTAGTATTGAGGAGAGGCAGCCGGATCATTCAATCTCCATTAAGAAGGTAGATAGTCCTGAAGAGTTGGATGTGTTCGTGGATACGTTCAACAGGTCTTACAGTGGCACTGATCCAAACGAGCCCTATGGCGTAGCGCCACCAGAATGGGGCGAAACTTTCAAAGCCGGTTACGGCTTGGAGATGCCCGGACGTCAGGTCGAGTACTACGTTCTATTTAGTGATGGCAAACCCGCCTCGATTTTATCGACCTGCGCCATGGAAGTTTATGGTGGTATATATGGTGTTGGTACTGTGCCGGAGATGAGGGGCAAGGGACTTGCTTCTAAATTGACTTTGTACGTCGTCAATCGCTTGAAGTCGATCGGCGCGGAGCATGTATTTCTCCAGACCGAAAAGGATAGTTATAACGAGAGCTTGTACAAGAAGATGGGCTTCTCTACCGAGTGGTATTCGCAGACCTGGCATAGGTAGCAACTGGCGTTACTTCTGTGTCTTTTAAGGGATACAGCTGTTGGTATCCCTTCTCTACTAGCTTTTCTCCATTGTTTTTTTTAGGGCAAACACTTAATCAACTGTTTGTTGTTTTATGAGAGAGCTTCAGCTCTTCACTATACTCGATACATGTAAGCTGCTTTCAGTGGATGTTTTGTGAAAGTAACATACTTGAGAATTAGGCACTGTCTCTCGGATTGTAACGTCCGAAAGTTTTTACTCTCCTTTTTTGTGCCGTTTTCCCTAGTGTATTTTGTTTGCTTAACTACTTTTCTTGGAAGGGCAGATTTCTCCACATTCTTTGTGCTGTTGGGTCAAGGTTTGATGTACGGATTGTTTTCAGCAGTTTGCGCCGGTTGGTTTGGTGTTGCTGTTGTTGCAATCTTTCCCTGGGTCATAAGGTTGTTTAAACTTAAGAGCAACATGTATTTGTCTTCAATTGGTGTCGTTCTTGTTGCTTTTGCCCTGGGACTTCATTACTCGTGTTTGCCGGAAAGCCAGAAGAAGTATCTGATGCCCAAAAAGCACATTGTTTATTTGAACGCTAAGAAGTACAAGGTATGGTACTACCCGAGGTGGGGAGAGAATTTTCATGATTGGCGCAAACTGAGACAGTACAGTGAGGAGTTGCCTACGGTGACTTTGACGTCCAAATCAGGAAAGTGCATTCAGGTTGAGAAGTCTAAAAGTAGTGGCTGTTGCTGCATGATGCGATTGGCAGCTATTAATTTCGGGGAATTGCAGGTTTCTGAGTCCGGAGTTTATCAACTATCCGCTGATTCAGCCTTCGATAAGCATTTTGTGATATCACTGGTGCCGCCAGATGCATTAAACAAACACTCCATGCCGAACGGTCCGCCTTTTTGGGGATTCGATAGTGAGAAACTGGAGCAGCCATAGTTTCTTGTGCGAACTGGAATCTCGGTCCTTTTCAGTTTTTTCTTCTTTGCTTCACGATTTCCGCTAGAGCGGTTCTTGCTCTATCTAGACTTCTCTTCTCTTTCGCGCCACTTTGTTTGCCTAGCCCCTCAATAGCATACCTGACGGCTGCTTCTTTGTTTTTGAAAAGAGGTCTGGCATAGTCAGTTCTGCAACCTTCGAAGACACCATGAACGGTATCGACTTTGCCGCTTTTGAAAGTCAGCTTGAATACAGCTCCCTGGTAGCCCAATCCAGTTCCTGCCTCTGAGAATGTAGCTCTTTTATAGTCGTTATAGAAGAAAAGTTTGCCCTTGAACTGCTGGGACAATTCTTTTTTCGTCAGTCCGAAAAGCTGGTACTCGTCTATTCCCCAGGGTGTGTACTGGGATACTTCTTCGCATTGTGCAGGTAGTGCCGACGATAGAGAGTGTAAAAGGATTACGGCGAGAGCGCTAGAAAGCACTGACTTAAAAAGATGCTTTGGATTGGGACGATTCATCTTATTCCGTTATAGCTGTGAGGAAGTGGATTGGAAAGGCGAAAGGACATTACTTCGTTCACGTAACGCTCGTGCTCCAATTGCTTTTGCGTTTCTTCTTGATCGTGGCAGAAAAGCCCGAATACAGAAAAAACGGTGATAAGAATTAAGCTCAATTTTTTCATCTGTCTTTCACCGAGTGTGAATGGGGCTCTTGATTGGGCATTAATATAGAGGTTTCCTTACTTTAGATTAGCATGGGAGTAGAGCCCTGGATTTTGAGAATCTTCTTGTTTCAGTTTGATGTTTGTTTTCATAGCGAATTGCTTTGACTAAAGCGCAGTTCGAGATTTTGCTTGTTGTCGCATGGTGTGCGATTCCTTCTGTTGTGGCGATTGTAATTTTCTTGCTGAATAGAAAGCAGGGTTTGATTCGGGCTATTTTTCTATCGCTTTTGGTGTTCGGATTGGTTTTTCTCCCCCTGTCGTTTTGTTTGATGCAGGGGTCTTTAGCTGGTTCTTTTATGCGAGGACTTTATCGGGTAGAGGGACGCAGTGTGCATTAGTTAAGATGACATTGAGGGAGGTTGGTCTTCATTGTCGATCTCCTTTTGTCAGTACTGCCAGGGTATCTTGTACTCAATAGTGTATTTCCAGAAAGTGTAAGCGAGGAGCGTGCTGATTAGCTAGATGCGTTGTAGTGATCTTTGTGATATGCTATATAAAGCAGAAAAACAATAATAAGAGGCTATAAAAAGCATATGGCTCGAAAGAATAAGCTACTAGAGTCTCCACCATTTCCTGTTGAAAGAGCAGTTTCGCAACTTGGTGACAATCTTAGGGTGGCACGAGTTCGACGCAATATGACAATAGCTGAGGTAGCAGAGAGAATAGGTACTGGTCCCAGGGCGGTGATGGATGCTGAGAAAGGAAAGCCATCTACTAGCATTGCCGTCTATTCGGCATTGCTCTGGCTCTACGACCAACTTGCGCCTTTGGAAAACCTTTGCGATCCTTCGACGGATTTAGAAGGACTATCGCTTGAGTCAGCGAGTAGGCGAGTACGCGCGAGTAAGGTCAGGGTTCTGGACAATGACTTCTAGGGCATCTCGCACAGAATGTTATGTCTACATTGCATTGCCATGGGAGGTGCAGAGCGTTACTGCCGGGCGTTTTGAGTTGTCCAAAGATAGGAGCGGCAATAGCATTGGCCGATTCGTATATGGCAAGTCCTACCTTGCAAGAGATGAGTCTGTTGAAATTGATCCAGTCAATTTGAAACTGCGAGATGGAATATTTCAGAATTACCATCTCAATGGCGTGTTCAGTGCTCTTCGGGACGCCGGACCAGACTATTGGGGATGATTTGTTATTGATAGACATTCGGGCAAGACTGGATTGACTGATATTGACTATCTTCTGGAGTCTCCCGATGATCGAGCCGGAGCACTGGGCTTTGGTTTGAATAAGACACCCCCTTCTCCCCTGCGCAAATACAACAAAATTGTTTTATTAGATAAGCTGCAAAATACGGCTGACAGGCTTTTGAGAGAACAGATTTCGGAGTCCGATTTGTCGATACAAGCGCAGGAGTTATTATTGTTAGGTACCTCTATGGGCGGTGCCAGGCCAAAAGCTGTGGTAGAAGATGAGCATGGTCTATGGATCGCGAAATTCGGTAGACCGGATGACCGTTGGAATAATCCCAGAGCAGAACACGCAATGCTCGAATTGGCAAGAAGTTGCGGAATCAACTCTGCAAGAAGCAGACTTGAAAAAGTCGGAGGCGGTGATGTTCTTCTTGTCCAGAGATTTGATCGTGAGAGGACTACACGGGGCTATTTTCGAGCGCGAATGATTAGCGGACTTACCCTTTTGAAAGCTGAGGAGTCACCATTTCAGCGGGAGCGTTGGTCCTACATACACATGGTTGAGGAGATGCGAAGGGTTGTTGCGCAGCCCAGAAATGACGCAGCTGAACTATTTCGCCGCATGTGTTTTAATGCGCTAATTTCAAATACTGATGATCATCCTCGCAATCATGCTCTCATAGCGTTTGATAGAGAATGGCGATTATCGCCAGCATATGATCTTACGCCATCGCCATCAGTGTCACAGCAAAGAGACCTCGCTCTAGAGTGTGGAGACTTTGGAAGACTTGCCACCACCAAGAATCTGTTATCCCAATGTACTCGCTTTTTGCTGAGCAGAGAAGAAGCGGATTCTATAGTTCATGAAATGACAGCGCAAGTACGGCAAGAGTGGTACTCCATGCTTCGAGCCCAGGGTGTTAGCGAGAAGGATGCGGAGATGTTAAAAGGTGCTTTCGCCTATCAAGGATTTGACCGCTAGATTTATTGAGTTTCGTTTATAGTTGGAGCTAGCATTCGAAAACTGATGGTATATCTACCTGGTGTAATATGCACCTTGCTTGGGGGAGTTTGTCTGTCCCTCTTTGGTTTTGAAAGTTATGGGAAGAGTTTTGTACTTTATCTCTTTTCCATCAAATTCAGTCTGAAAAACATGAAAGTGTAGATGGGGTCCCGATGTATATCCCGTGTTGCCGGATAGCCCTATCTTGTCTCCGGTTCCCACTTGCTGCCCAATTTTGACCAGGGGACCGTTCAGCTTCAGGTGGTTGTACAGTGCATAGGTGCCGTCTTCGTGCCTTATCATAATATGATTGGCTTTGTCCTTGAATTCTTCCGCGTCACCGTGTTCTGTCGAGTCGTTTTTGACGTCGATGACCGTTCCTCCCCAGGCTGCGCATATAGGCGTACCCTCCGGCATGCTGAAGTCGACGGCGTATTGATCTGAGTGAGTTCTTTTTCCAAGATATCCCTGGGAGACTTTGTAGCTCTTTCCGCTTTCAAAAGGCAGTTCATAGACATGATCGATTCTTGGATTTCTAGTGGGCACTCCTACTTTCCACTCGTAGTGGTAGTTGTACCGCCAAGCTTGTGTTTGATTTATCGGTTGAATAATAGAAAGCAGTTGAGGCTTTCTGTTCTTTATCTGTACCAGCGCAGGGGAAGACGTGCTGGCTCTGGAGTTCTCCAGTTTGTAAGTCAAGACGATGGATGCTTCCAGCGGTCTGCATCTGGATAAGTAAATGCTTACCGTTTTGCCTTTTTGTAGTTTCTCAACCTGCAAGCCTTTGTCGGATGCGGAGGCTGACAAGCCCGGAAGAGACAAAAAGAGCATCAAAGCAATTGTTTTCAGTCTTATCTTCTTAGAATGTCTGTTGGGCAATTCCAAATTCTCTTTGTGTGACATTGAGATTTTAGCTTACCCGGATGATTTTAGTCAGAACTTATAGTCCAAGTATTCTCGCTTTCGCTGCTTTGAATTCCTCTTCGTCGATGATGCCATCTGCTTTTAGCTTTCCAAGTTTTTCAAGCTCTGACATTATGTCTTTTCTGCCCGTTGTTGTTGATTGTGCCGAGTCGAATTTCTCTAAAATTGCCCCACCGACTTTTTTGCCGACTCTTGTGCCCACCAGTCCACCTACCAGGGCACCGGTGAATGTACCCACGATGGGCACAGGTACCAAAACTGTACCGAGCTGGGCACCTGCCAGCACTCCTGCTCCAGCTCCTGCCATTTTTGCTGTTTTGTCATTCTCTTGTGCTCTAGTGTTTTCCTGGGAGTTAGTCATTGTTGTTTACCTTCCGAGAGTCGTGTTCTGCGTCGTGCCAGTCATGCCTCTATGAAACAACAAGGAGAGGGCGCCGGGTTCTAGCGCTAAACAGTTAATCAACCGTTAGCACATGACCCAGATTTAGCATCTTTCTGTCTTTACTTACCTGGCGCGCAGCCACTTGAAGGGCTCTGTTTGCTTGAAGTGAGATGAAACTTCGCCTGCTAGAGGCAGCTCCTGCTTTATGGCAATCTTCTGCGGGCTGGCACCTGGTTTCAAATCAACTTTATTGAGGTCTACCCAGAAAATTGCCGGCATTATGGCAGACTCGAAGTAGTATCGTTTCGCCTCGTGATCGGCAACCGTGCGCCAGAGGGTGGAGGAAATGTTGGGTCTATCGGGATCGCTCATACCCAGTGGCACGCTGACGGCTCTGATGAGTGAGAACGCGCATGCAACAGCGAGATTGCGTTGTTTGAATTTAGGAGAGGACTTTAGGTTATAGCTCAAGCGTACAAAACGGTCGGCGGCGCTAATGGTGCCCGGCAGCATTTTGTCTCCACCGATCAAATCCCAGTAGGCGTTTAATGCCAGTTGTTGGTCGTAAGTCGGCGAATTAGTCATCACTCTATACTGTGGACCATGGTGGACAACCAGCTTGCCTTTCAAATATTCGAATATAGCGGAGTTGCCTGAAGGGTCCGAAATTGACAGATGCGCCGTGGCCGCTTCGCCATTGGGAAGGACAGGAGCTACTACCGTGAACGGTGCGTTCTTCATCGCTTTGACGGCTTCATCTACGGTGGCATAGTTATCCAGGAAGTACTGAAGCCAGGCGCCCACAGAGATGGTCTCTTTCCCTGTCTTGGCTGGGTCTCCGTATTCAGATTCGGCCAGGTAGAGAGTGTTGCCCGCCAGTCCTTTTTCATTGATGCCGTCCACGGTGGCAGCATCGTAGAAGGATGCTACGACGGAACCATACTTCGAAGTCCACTGGATTGCTTTGTCTCCTGTTCCTCCATCTCTTTTCATGCCTTGCGGAAACGCCCATAGAGTAGGCTTTATGTTCGGGTCTTTCCAATCCATACTGCGTCCGGTGATATAAGTTGCTTCTCCTGTCTCGTAGAGAAAACGGGAACAGGCATCGGCATTCGGAGCTGCCAGGCAGAGTAGCGAAATCAGCGCGCCAATCTGCAAGCGCATTCGACGTGAGGATACAAAAGCCAGTTTTGCTGTTTTTCTATTCTTTGTGAAAGTCAAGATAGAGGTGCTCCTGTGAGGATTGAGGTATCTGGTTCTGTGTGGGCGAAGGTTTATTTTATCCGAATCTGCTTTGAAAAGTTATGCGCTTTTCTCTGTTCTATACTTGGCCAGATTCTAGTCTATACTTACTTCAATTGACTGAGCAAAGGACTTAAGCCTTCAGAAAGCTATTGTGGGGAGTAACAACAAGTGAGCGGAAACAAGGTCGAGAATTCGAGGTGTGAAAGCCGCTCTAGTTGGCCCACAGGTTTTTATAAGCGAACTGGAATTCTGATTGCTCTAGCTTGGGCGTTGACCTTCTGTATTTGCGCCTGTGACAAGCAGGATAACGAGGCGCAGCTTGTTGAAAAAGCGGAAGCTGCAATTAAGGAGCGTAAGTACAAAACTGCTTATGGATTGTTGAAGCAAGTAACCCAAAAAGACAGTAAAAATGGCAGGACTTACTTCTTAAAAGCTTTCATTGATGAGCGCTATCGTCGATTTGACAATGCTATTTGGGATTTTACCAAAGCAATTTCGCTGAATTATGAGCCCACATTTTGTCAGTTCAAGCGAGCGTGGCTTTTTCATCGGAAAGGAGAGTTGTGGAGAGCGCGTTCCGACTACCATTTTGTTCTGAGAAAGAGTGAGAAGAAGTACGCTGGGCACTTATACACGAATCTGTCAGACATCGCTTTGCGTCTGGGGGATGATGAAAAGTGCAAGATGTATATCGAGCAAGCGCTTCAAGCAGATTCTAAATCTGCCGCAGCCTACGCCAATAGAAGCGACCTTGAGTTTGCTGAAGGTGAATTGGATAATGCATTAAAAGACATTGATAAGGTTATTGAGCTTCTTTCGGAGATGAAGTTTGGCCAGGAGCATGACTTAGAAGCTGATTTTAAGACATATTCTCACGCCTTGAAGGCAGAAATCTTAGATAAGTTAGGAAGAGAAGAAGAGGGTCAAAACGAAAGGGAGTTAGCCAGAGAAAGCTATAAAAAGTATCTTCGCTTTCTAATGAAGAATTACAAATATACCTCGGACCAGTTCCGCGAGCGATTCAAGAATCGCGTTCAGTCACCGCATTTAGTATTGTGCTCTGATCTGCCACCGGATAGGATCTCCGAATTTGAGAAGCAAGGGAATGACTTTATTGATTTCTTGGATGCCAAATACTGTAGGGTGAACAAGAGTTTTAAGCCTACTGTCGTGATTTTTGAGACTAAGAAAGACTTTCTCAGTTTCGGAAAAGATGTTGCTAACTTTAAAAGAAGTAAGTGCAGGGGAATTCAATTTCCTTATTGGATGATGTCGGCCGTTTATGATGGAGCTGAAGATTCACCAATGCAATTGAAGCATCAACTCGTGCACAATATCATGGCGGAGCACTTTGTTTTACCCGAGAAGTGGGCTAAAGAAGGGCTGGCAGAAATGTTTGCCGTGTCTTCCGTGCCTGGCAAGGATGGATTGAGTCTTGACCTGACCAAGTCTTGCGAATATCTGAAGAAGCGGTACAAGAGAGAGCATAATAGTGACTATGTGAATCTTACCGTTAATCTTTCCACTACCATTCCCAATCCACGGAAAGTGCATGAATACCACCTTATGGCGGTTTTCCTGGCTGAAAATGGAAATCTGAAGAAGTACTTTGAACTTGCTAAGTTAGGATACAGAAAAGGCTACCCCACTCTATATGAAGCCGCCTTCGATAAGCCTTTGATGGAGTTGGAGCCTATATGGAGAGATTTCAAAGAGAGAGTTTTATCTAGTCTTCAGCCTTCTAAAAAGTGAAAGCGCCTCGTAGAATTTAATTTGAAGAGGAGAGCGAAATTGTCAGAGAGCACAGGCTATACAGAATCTCTCAAGAGTGAGGCGCTCAAGGTAGGCGCAGATCCTTCGCGTGCCGATGTTTGGGATGCATTTTCAGAGTTCTTCTTGGATACGGAACAGTCAGAGGAAGATTTGAATTGGATTGCCGGACGTATCGCCGACTCACCATTCAGCTACCGGGAACTTGGTCATATTCTGTTCAAGGAAGTTGGACCGGTCTGTGTCGGAAATTTGTATGTTCTTCCAGGTGGAGTCTGGTCCGGATTCGCTTCTGATTGGCTTATTCCAAAATGCTTTGACAGACAGAAGAAGTATCCGTTTCGAGAGACCGCCAATTTGGACGAGATTCCATTTCTTTATCATGTCTTGAGTCCGGTGTTCTCCGACGCCTACAAAATGCTTCTGAGGGTCAAGGGGGCTCGGGAGAGCGCTAAACAGTCCAGTTGATATAATTGAGGTAGTCCGCTCCTCGAAACACTGGATATGAAGCAGGGTCTGCGTAATTTTAAGTGTCCCAAAATATTGATTCAGGGTGTCCTGGGTTGTGTCGGTTTGTACTGCCTTTGTCTAATGATTGTTATGGGCATTTTTGGATTTGGAAAGATAGTAGCAATCAACCCGGATGGATGGAATCGTGACCGGGAAGCTTTTATTAGCGGTAAGTCCGACAATTTCGTTGGTTTCGACGTGGGTCCGGTTCGCGTGAAATAGCCCCAAAAATACGCCAAAAAATACCTCAATAGGTTAGGTTGAGGATGTTGAAAAAACTGGTATAAATATTACTGAGGCGGTAGACCTCACAAAACCACAGCATACCGTGTCTATTCAGAACGAGAACAACGATAGTCAGAAAATCGATAGCCGAATCGATCAGGTTGAAGACATCTTGCTCCAATTCGGAGTTCGATCGGATCTGGTCGAGAGTCTCAAGGAAGAGAGTGGCAGCATCGATGGCGATGATTCCGACGATATAAAAGTCAATTACAGCAGGGAATTTGAAGACCTTTTCGGCTTCTATACGGATGCTCTTGCGATACTTGAGCCGAAGACGACAACTATATTAAAGACCAACAGCGCGTT
>JAUIJG010000516.1 GCA_030431355.1 bacterium | reverse complement strand
TAATTGGGAACTTGTCTGTCTCGATATAGGGCTTTATGGCGTCGGTGAGTTTCTTGAAAGGCTCTTTTGTACTTGCTGTAACCTTGCTCATGCTAACCGGATCAGTGGTGTGAATCCCGATTTTATGAGGTTCCGCCCACAGCTCATCATCGAATCTTTCAATTTCACTGCTCGCTTCCAAAATGGCTTTTGGTCCATTTTTTGTGCCTTTTCCGTAGCTTGTGGTGGCTTCATAAGGAGCCGGCACGATGAAAACTTTAGCGTTAGCACTGGATGAGTTTTTATCCGGCAGGCCCAGGAAATTAGGCATAGATTTTCTGGCCGTCTTCTTGGGGGCGGACTTAGCAGTCGCGGACGCAGCTTTGGAAGGCGACTTTGTTGCCGTTGCTGAGGGTTTGGGGGTAGAAGTCTTTTTTGATGGCATATTCTGAGCTTGGTTGTGAATTAGGTAAAAGTTAGGACAGACTGCACTATCTTACCAGTATATTGCCCGAATTAAACTCATCGGTCCCGCGCCTAGCCACGCCCTGGTTGCCAATAGTCCTCTTCTGTTCAGGGCTTCTTTGTTATCGGACTGGCTCAATTGCGTTTTTTATCTAGCTCTTCAGGAGTTTTTGCCGTTATCTGCTTTCAAAAATGTGGCTACCGCATAGGCTAAAAATTTGCCCACTGAACGCATGCCATCATCGGTGGTGCATCCAGGGGCGCCTTCCGAGAGGTGTAAATAGAGCGTGTCAAATATGGTGGTCAGGTCATGAATGTATTTCAAGGCTTCTTCTTCGCTGATTCCTACCGGAGTTCTGGCGCTGGTAGCAAGGTGTTTTATGCTGTCCAGGTCTAATTCAAGGCCTATCTGTCCCTTTGATCCTGATCCACTTGATGATTGTAGTTTTTCGATAGCTTCTTTAAGCGCATGGTCAAAACCTTCGTGTCCTTTGTGAACGATTGACTCAAAGCTTATATAGTCATAGCCATCGAGTTGCAGTCTCTCCATCATCTCTTGCGAGTTGTAGTTTTCGTGGAGAGCGAAAACAAGGTAGGAAGAAAGCAGCTCTCTTTTGTGCGCATAGGAAAAGGGGTTTCCGCTGTGGCGTCCTTCCAGCATTCTGTAGTCGGCATGGGGATCACAGTTGATGCAGCTGATACCCCCTTTGATCTGTCTGGCGCTTACAATCCCGGATATTGTCGGCAAGGAGTTGTTGTTGCCACCACCTATGATTATCGGCTTCAGTTCGGCATTAACGATGCATTCCACCGCGCTTCTCACCCTATCATCGAGGCGGTGGCATATGTTTCTAAGTTCTTCCACGGAGGCGTTTTCGGCTTCTCTATTCAAATCTTCGATGTCCACCTCACCGACCGGAATCACTCTGGAAAAATCGAGAAATCGATTGGCTTGCAGATTGGCAAATTGGCGGAAGAAAGCCTCCGGCGCTTTACGAGCGCCTGCTCGGCCAAGATTACCCCGGGGGCCGATATCCTCCGGCACGAGGAGAATGCCGTGGCTGACGTTGGATGAATGGAGCCTTGAGAGCCAGTCAGTAACCGATTGGTCGGACTCTCTCCAGGCGTTCTCGGCCATTACCTGACCGGCTTTGGTCTCGCCGGGCCGGGTATAGATGATTCCATTGTAGTCTTCTTTCTTGTACGGTCGGATATGATTTTCGTTCATCTTTTCAGCCAATTTATCGTGACCAGGATAGTTTAACCCATGACCCTTTGTTCAATATACTAAAGCCGATAGTAAAAAAATCCAAAAAAAGGAGAGAGGAAAGACCTTCCTCTCTTCAAGTTGATATCAGGCGACGGATTGTCGGATGATCTTTAGTTCTCCTGGTCGGTCCTTTCCGGATCTTCAATAATCGGCTGGCTTGTAGGGGAAGTACCGTATTTCTTCATGCCAAGCTTTACTTTGAGGGCCCAGCGTCAATCTTGTCCAGCCAAAAGAGTTTGTCTCTCGAGTCCAGAACCATCAATCGGCGAATGAAAAGAGCATAGCTGCCGATTATTATCATAATCGTGAGATTGCCTAACATGACTATCTCAATTTTAAAAACTATAAATTACAGTAGGAATAGTTAAAAAACAGATAGAACTAAACGCATTGCAGAGCAATTGCGATAGTTCTATCTTGAGAAAGCGAGACACGAATCCGCCGTGAAGAGGATCCGTGTCTCTTGAGAATTTCACTTGATCAGGCCGAAGTGTTTGAGCATCTTGGTGGGGCGAACCGGCATATCCAGGTAGTAGAAGATGCCGAATATCATGGTGAGGGAATACCCCAACCGCAACGCTTCACCGCCATTCCTTATCAGGACCAGCTGTTCCTCGGAGATGAAGTTCCCCGGGAAATACTGAGCCTGAATCAAAAGCGATAGGCCTACCATCACCGCGAGAATGGACCAGAATATTATGAGAGCAAACAGGACTCCGAGTTGCTGGAGTCCGTTGACCAGATATTCGTAGAAGTCGTACATGGGTCCATCGCGCAGGCGAGCCAGAGCCTCCAAGCTGATGTAGAAGGTCGATAGGGTTGCCAGCGCTCCCAGGAGTCCACCGATAGAGTAGTTGAAGCCTCCGAAGGTGAAGACCATGAGCAACGCCATACCGGTGAACACAGAGATAGCGAATATTCCGATGAATTTAGGCATTCATGCCGCCCTCTTTGTCCATGGAACCTCCGGGAACAGTGTCCCCGGAGGTTCCGGTTGACAATTAATCGGCTTAGTTGCCGCCGATCATCATTTCGCCGACCTTGATGGTGGGCGAGGAGACTTTGGAGTCGAGGACCATGTCGTTGCCGACCATCTCGATCCCTTTGAACATGTCGAGGATGTTGCTCGCCACGGTGACCTCGGAGACGGGGAAGGTGAGCTTCCCGTCCTTGATCCAGATGCCGGTGGCGCCACGGGAGTAGTTGCCGTTGACGACATTGAAGCCCGGACCGGCAAGGCCGGTCAGGTAGAGACCGTTCTCCACCGAGGCGAGAATCTCCTCGAAGGAGGTCTCACCGTTCTCGATGTAGAGGTTGCTGACGCCACCGCCGTTGGGGGCAACGCCGAGCTTGCGGCCGGCATAAGCGTCGATCAGGTAGCAGGCAAGAACGCCATCGTCGATGATCACCCGCTTGTCCGTCGGCAGACCTTCTTTGTCGAAGGGCCTGGAGCCGATGGCGCCGGGGATGTGACCGTCATCGACGATCTTGACCAGGTCACTGGCATGTTCGCTCCACTTACAGCCTTGGAGCCTGCAAAATGTCCAGAGCCACTACTGTTAAACGCGTCCTTCCCGGCCTCGCCTTGATCGCGATGGCGGGTTGCGCAACGACAGATGCTGCCGAGCCTTT
>JAUIJG010000044.1 GCA_030431355.1 bacterium | reverse complement strand
CCGAGAGCATATCCCCGGAAACCTCATGGAGGGCGGCAAGGCGTTCAACACCTACCTTTTTGCGAACGATGAGCATTCCCAGGACTGAGAATAAAGCTGCAAGAACGGAGATAACCGCTCCAATTATGAAGGTTGCCATTAGTTTCTCTCTAGTAAAGTTGCCTTCTATGCTTCCGAGAAGTTTAGCACCTTGGCAATGGCAACTTGAACAATAACACTTTTCAAGATGTCAAAATTTGGTTCTTAAAGAGAGTGTGGTGGCCATGAAGAGAATTATGGGACCTGGTCATAGGGTTCTTGATCACCCGGCTGATATGGGTCTTGAGATTGTTGCTCCGGATCTCCGGGGGTTATTTGCTGAGTCCGCCCTGGCACTCACCGGCGTTCTTTTGGATCTTGAGTCGATAGACTCGTCAAAACTGGAAGAGGTGGTGGAAGTTTCGGGACGGGACCGAGAAGATCTGCTATTTCAGTGGATGTCAGAAATCCTTTTCCTCTTTGACTGCGAGGGAAAAATTCTATCCCGGGTAGAGTTTGAGCAGTTTGTCTGTGAGGCCGAAGGAGATTCTAAATTGGTGGCCAGGGTATTCGGTGAGGAATTCCAATCTGATTCCGGGCGTCACCAGGTGAAGACCTATGTTAAGGCTATAACCCTTCATCAGCTGAGAATAGCCGAAACGGAGGACGGATTCTCTGCCACTGTCTATCTGGACATCTGATAGGTTATCCGAATAAGACATTTGAGGATGTCAATAAAGCTAAGCTCCTTCGAAATTTGTACAATGCATTGTTTAACCTTCATAGAACGAGACCCCGAGGTTTGAGACCATTTCGAAGTCCGAGAAATTTAGATTGAAAACCGGCACCAAGTGGGACAACATCATCGAAGTAGAAGATGAATTCCGATACGTGATCCCTCGCCACTATAAGCACGGCATGCGGGTTGACGCCAAGGTCTACTCCAGCCCTGAATTGATCGGTGATGTTTGTCGAGATCTTTCCCTGGAGCAAGTATGCAACGTTGCGACTCTCCCCGGCGTTATCGACCATTCTTTTGCAATGCCTGATATGCATCAGGGCTACGGCTTTCCTATCGGTGGCGTCGCCGCCATGGACCCGGAATCCGGAGTCGTGTCACCCGGAGGGGTTGGCTTTGATATCAATTGTGGTGTGCGTTTATTAGGTAGCCCTTTTCACCATCGTGAGATTGAATCGAAGTTGGAGAGTCTTGTCGATGCCCTGTTCAACGCCGTGCCGACCGGAGCCGGAAAAACAGGACGGATCAAACTTGACCCGAAAGAGATTAAAGACGTATTGAGCCGAGGTTCATCCTGGTCGTTGGAGCGAGGAATGGGGCATAGGCGAGATCTTGAGAGAACCGAGGATGGTGGCTGGCAATCACTTGCTGATCCCGATTGTGTATCTTCCAGGGCGATCAGAAGAGGAGCCAATCAGCTCGGCACCCTGGGCTCCGGAAATCACTTTTTAGAGGTGGATCTGGTGGAACATGTTTTTGATCCGGAGTTGGCCGCGAAGTTCGGTCTCTTCCAGGGGCAGATTTGTTTTATGGTGCACTGCGGCTCAAGGGGCCTGGGCCATCAGGTTTGCACTGAGTACGTGTCTTCCATGGTTCCGGTAATGCGTAAATATGAGCTTGACCTGCCTGACAAAGAGCTGTCTTGCTGCCCGATCAATTCGCCGGAGGGTAGGCAATATCTGGGTGCCATGGCGGCAGCGGCAAATTTTGCCTTTGCAAACAGACAATGTATAACTCACTTTATTCGTCAGGTGGTGAGAAAGGTTTTTGGCAAAGATCATGCCGTGGATTTGATCTACGACGTGGCCCACAATATGGCTAAGTTCGAGAAGCATAATGTGGACGGCGAAACAAAGGAAGTTCTAGTCCATAGAAAAGGTGCCACCAGAGCCTTCCCTGCTGGAAGAGATGAGCTGCCTTCTGATTTGCGGCCCTGGGGGCAGCCGGTAATTATCCCGGGAGATATGGGCCGGGCTTCCTACGTATTGGTTGGAGAGAAGAGGGCTCTATCCGAGACTTTCGGAAGTGTTTGCCATGGGGCAGGAAGGTTGATGAGCCGAACCCAGGCAAGAAAAGGGCGGGAGTCCAGGGATGTAATTGCCCAGCTCAAAGCCCGGGGGGTGATCGCGAGAGCTTCGACTCGCCAGGGCTTGACCGAAGAAGTTCCGGAGGCGTATAAGGCCATAGATGATGTTATCGCGGCTGTGAAGTCGGCCGGTCTCGCCAGACCGGTGGCTCGCCTCAAGCCAATGGGCGTTGTTAAAGGTTGATTGATTTCTGTTATTGTTTCGTTTTTAGAGTAGAGGTGAGGTACATTGAATAATCCAGGAACCCATGGCCACATAGAAGACAATCTCTGGTACAAGGACGCCATCATATATCAGCTGCATGTCAAAACCTTCTTTGACGCCAACGATGATGGCTACGGTGACTTTGCCGGTTTGATAGAGAAGCTCGATTATGTGAAGAACCTTGGTGTGGACTGTATCTGGTTACTCCCGTTCTTCCCCTCTCCTCTAAAAGATGACGGATTCGACGTCGCCGATTACCAGAATGTCAATCCTCTCTACGGTACTCTGAACGATGCGGAGCGATTCCTTCAGGAAGCACGCAAGCGCAACTTGAAAGTGGTCACTGAGTTTGTCGTCAATCATACTTCCGACCAGCATCCCTGGTTCCAGGCGGCACGCCGTGCTCCCAAGGGTAGCCCGGAGAGAGAGTTTTATGTGTGGAGCGATACGGATGAGCCCTATAAAGATGCCCGCATAATCTTTGTCGATACGGAAAAGTCCAACTGGACATGGGATCCTGTGGCGGAGCAGTACTTCTGGCATCGATTTTTCTCCCATCAGCCGGACTTGAATTTCGATAACCCGGCGGTATTGAAGGCGGTGCTCGAGGTGATGCACTTCTGGCTCAAGCGGGGAGTTGATGGGTTGCGTCTTGATGCGATTCCTTATCTGGTTGAGCGGGATGGTACGAATTGTGAGAATCTTCCCGATACTCATAAAGTGATAAAAGATATTCGTAAAAATCTGGACGAGAATTTTAAAAGTAAGTTGTTGCTTGCTGAAGCAAATCAATGGCCGGAAGACGTTATCGAGTATTTCGGCGACAGCGATGAGTGCCATATGTGCTACCACTTTCCTGTGATGCCGCGTCTCTATCTCGCGGTGCACAAAGAGGACAGTGTTCCCATTCTTGATATTCTCAAAAAGACGCCGGCGATTCCCTCCGACTGCCAATGGGCTATGTTCCTTAGAAACCACGATGAGCTAACTCTGGAGATGGTTTCCGATGAGGAGCGCGCTTACATGTACAATGCCTACGCGCCGGATCCCCGCATGAAAGCTAACGTTGGAATCAGGAGAAGACTCGCCACTCTCCTGGATAACAACATAGACAAAATCAAACTTTTGAACGGAATTCTATTCTCAATGCCTGGCACGCCGATCATATACTACGGCGATGAGATCGGAATGGGAGACAACATCTATCTGAACGATAGAGATGGGGTGCGGACACCCATGCAATGGAGTGCCGATAGAAACGCCGGTTTCTCCCGCGCCTCTAACGAAAAACTCTATAGCCAACCGGTGATGAACACCGTATATGGTTACCAGTCGGTGAATGTGGAGTCCCAGGAACTTGATAAGTCATCTCTTCTACACTGGATGAGAAATGTGATCAACATCAGAAAACAGTATCAAGTATTCGGACGGGGCTCGGTAGAATTTCTTGAGCCGACCAATACAAAAGTATTCGCCTTCTTGCGGGCTTATGAAGGAAGGACAGTGCTCTGTGTCTACAACCTGGCATCATCGGTGCAATCGGTTGAGCTGGATCTGGACAAATTTGCCGGGGTGAGACCCACGGATCTGTTTTCGGGCAATCATTTGCATGGGATTGGCGAGGGACTCTACCCGCTTACCCTGGCACCACATACATTCTACTGGCTCAATTTGAGCCGCTAGTTTGTGGCTATTTTTTCATCGTCGAAAGGTCTTTGTTGTATGAAAGCACTATTTGTTCTGGGACTATTTTTGATGGCACAACTTCCCGGTTGGGGCCAGGAGTCTCGGCAAGCGGACAATGTCCATCCGATGGTAATTGCTCATCGGGGGGGCAAAATGTGGGCGCCGGAGAACACGATGGCTGCCTTCAGCCGTTCACTGAAAGCGGGAGTTCCGGCAATAGAACTTGATATTCATCGATGCAAGTCCGGCGAGCTGGTCGTAATACATGACGAGACCATAGATAGAACCACCGACGGAAGCGGCCTGGTAAAAGATTTTTCTTACAAGGGATTGCAAAAATTCAGTGCCGGCTCCTGGTATTCAAAGAAATTCAAAGCGGAGAAAGTCCCCTTGCTCTCCCAGGTGCTTGAGCTTGTGGATGGAAAGGCTCACATATTTATCGAAGTAAAAAACGCTCCGATAGAGTACCCGGGTATTGAAGACGATCTTGCCGCGCTATTGAAAAAGTACAAACATCAAATGAGAGTTACGGTGATCTCTTTCGATCATGAATTTCTAGCGCGCTTTCACAACAAGTTTCCCGGGATTAAAGTGGCATTTCTTGATGTGGCCATAGTGTCTGATATCGCATCCTACGCCAAAAAGATAGGCGCAACCGCCTGGAATCCAGGATTTGGTGAGATTCGTAAAGACGCGGTGGACCGGGCTCATGAAGCTGGGCTCAGGGTTAACCCCTGGACTGTAAATGGCAAGAAGAGCTGGCGTCAAGCAGTTTCCATGGGCGTTGACGGTATCATCACCGACGATCCCCGGGGATTGAAGCAGTTTCTTGCCGGCAAATAAAATTCCGGTCAACCCTATGCCTGTGCTCCCAGGGCTTACCCTTTTGGCAAATGAGGCATATCATATATAGATCATTGCTTTCGATAATTCAGGAAATTATTTATGGCCAAGATACTACTGGTGGAAGACGATAAGAACCTCGCCTATCTTCTGAAGATGCAGTTGGAGCAGAGTCGTCATCTTGTGGATGTGGCAGGGCGGGGTCTGGATGCCCTGGCTCAATTGCGGAGCAACTCCTACGAAATAGTGATTCTTGATTGGATGCTGCCGGACGCTTCCGGCATTGATGTTTGCCGGGAGTTTCGTTCTTCGGGAGGACGAATTCCTATCCTGATGTTGACAGCAAAGGGCACTGTGGAAGATAAGGCTTCGGGTTTGAACGCCGGCGCCGACGACTACATGGTCAAGCCCTTCCACCCAACCGAACTGGATGCCAGAGTAAATGCGCTATTACGTCGACCGCCTTCCTATACAGGCAGGAAGCTGAAAGTTCGAGAGATTGAGCTTGATTCCGGAGCCGGTACCGTGGTTAAAGACGGCAAGGAGATTGAATTGACCGCCAAGGAGTTCAGTCTGTTGGAGCTGTTGATGCGTTATCCGAACCAGAGCTTCAGTCTCGAGGCTATTTTAGACCGTGTCTGGGACAGTGATTCTGCCGCTTCCATCGACAGCGTTCGTACTCATATGAAGACCCTGAGAAAGAAGTTGGGGGATTCGGAAGAGAATGGTTATATCAGAACTAAGCGCGGTCAGGGATACCGCATAGTGGACAACTAAGTGCCGGGCTGGTGATGAGTCGATGAAGAACTGGTCCCTCACTACTATGACCACGATCGCCATCGGTGTCACTGTGCTCTTGTTGATACATATTGGCACCATCTCGTTGCGTCAATGTTTCAGCCGAATCCAGGACACCAATCTTTCCCAGCAAAGATTAACGGTTCTTATGGCCCTCGATAGCATCAAATACGATCTTGCTTTTGCCATCGCCGGAGAACATGCATATATATGGAGCGGTCAGAAGAAGTACTTTCAGCAGTACAAGAGAGGTTTGAAGCGAGTTAACAGTCGCATAGAAGAGCTTGAAGTGATTCTCCACGGCCGCCATCGTATGATCAAGGATGAGATAAAAGAATACATTCGGGTGAGGACCGAATGCGCTGAAGAGGTGATTGAATTAAAACAGAAGAAGGGCACCGAAGCCGCGGTCAAAAGGGCAGAAGCCCTGGGCGAAGATATGGTCACCAAGCATATTGAGGTGATGGTTGATGAGCTGGGTTCCCAGGCTGAACTGGAGTTCAAAGTCCGGGCCCGGGAGATGGACCGGGGTAGTATGCAAACTGTTGCCGGTATTACACTTTTGATGTCTGTTGCCCTGATTATTCTTCTGGTCATAGTCGCCGTAGTTCACAAATATGTAAACGAGAGACAGAGAGCCGAACGTTCTCTAAGAATAGCGGAGAAGCGCTTTCGGGCTGTATTCAACCAGACTTTCCAGTTCTCCGGGCTTCTATCTCCCAAGGGCCTGGTGCTCGAGGCCAATCAATCTGCCCTGGACTTTGTCGGGGTGAGCCTTGAGGACGTCAAAGAGAAAGAGTTCTGGGAGACTCCCTGGTGGTCGGAGTCGGAGGAGGCCAGAAACAGGATCAAAGATGCGGTGGAGAAAGCCGGCAAGGGCGATATGGTGCGCCTGGAGGAGGAGGTCTCCGGTAAGAACAGGACCGCGACGGTTGATTTTTCCGTCAAGCCGATCTTCGATGAAGGGGATAAAGTGGTCTTCCTGATAAGTGAAGCCCGGGATATCACCGAGAGGAAGCTTGCCGAACAGGCTCTCCAGGAGAGAGCCGCGCGCATGCGAGCCATTGTGGAGACTGCCCCGGACGGCATAATCACGGTCAACTCAGACGGTACAATCGAATCGATAAACTCAGCCCTGTCAAGACTTTTCGGCTATGACTCCGACGAATTGCCGGGCCAGGACGTGAATCTAATCCTGCCTAATCTACTGTCCGGCGGAGATATGAAAAACAACACCAATCCTATTCGTACCGGAGAACGCCGTGTCTTTGGCGTAGGTAGAGAGTTTTACGGAATCAGAAAGGATGAGTCCCAGGTGCCGGTAGAGGTGGCTCTGAGCGTGATAAAGCTGGAGGATAATCAGATTATCACTGGTATTGTGCGGGATGTGACCGAGCGTAAGGACGCCGAGCGTCGGGTCAAGGAGTTTTACTCCACAGTCTCCCATGAACTGAGGACCCCGCTTACAGCGATTCGAACCGCTCTGGGCTTGATTGAAGCTTCCGCCACCGGCAAAGAGAGCAAACCGGTTCTCGATATTGCCTGTGAAGAGGCCGACCGATTAATTCGCCTCATCAACGATATCCTTGATATTCGTAAAATAGAAGCCGGAAAACTTGATCTGGAGCTTAAAAAACTTCTGCCCAGCGCCCTGGTGGAGCGAGCCGTAAGCTCCATCGCCAGCCTGGCCGAGGATGCCGGCGTGGAAATTGAATTGGATCTGGCAGAGACAGAGCCTGTTCTGGCAGACGAAGACAGAATACAGCAAGTGCTGAGCAATCTACTCTCCAATGCCATTAAGTGGTCGCCGGAGGACGGCGTGGTGAAAGTTCGAGTGCGTCAGCTCAAGGATCGTTGTCGTTTTGAGATCGAAGACCAGGGACCGGGAGTGCCCGAAGAGGATGCACACAAACTGTTCGGCCGATTTGAACAGGTGAACAGTCGAGATAACCGTGAAAAAGGTGGGACCGGTCTCGGTCTTGCCATTGCAAAGGCTATTGTGGAGCAGCATAACGGCATGATCGGCATCGAGACCAGGATCGAGGCTTTAGACGAATCAGAGGATGGAAGAGGCTCTCGTTTCTGGTTTGAGATACCTCTATTCGTCGTGGATACGCCCAGTCGAGCTGACTTTGTAAAATTATAGAGCCGCCAGAGGCGGCTCTTGCGATTGCTTAAAAATCTCGTTTACTTATCGAATTAACTTCCTGGCTTTAAGTCGGATCCGCATGTGTGGCCGACGTATTGCTAAATCTGTCTCAAATTCAGGTTGTCTCTCCTCTAAGTTTCGCGAGAACCAGGGCTTAAGCAATTAGGGTCGCGAATTCACTTGCACTACCAATATAGGTGTCAACCGTGAAGTGTAAGTGAATTTATCGTGAAATTTGCGTGAAGTGAACAAGTTTCCGCCAGCTCTCTGAAGATAGTTCACTTTCTCCTTCCGCTCGCCCAAGAAACCGCTTTCTTCTGAAAAAGAGACATGGGTGGTAACCTGTTGGTCACCACCGGTAGTGCGTTGATTTAAGTTCCTGTTGGCAGGTAGGTAGATAGATAGGTCGGTCTGACTGACTAGCTGTTATTTAAAACCAGGCTGAATGTGACAATAGGAAAAGTATATCTCTTTTGGAATTTGAATCTGTCCGAAACCCAGCTCATTCCATCATGACCGAAGCTGGAGCCGCAGAAGTTTAAAGGTACAGGCGTGTGGCATTCGATCTCGGTGGTCACTGTCACAGTCGGATTGCCCAGGCTGGGATCTCCTCCGAAGTCGTTATAGACGAATTGACTGGCTCCGGTTTTTAATATCGGTTGACCTAAGAAGAAGCCGTCTGTTTTATGACTTTTCAAAATCGCTTCTGCTGCGCTTCTTGCTTCGTCAGCACTTGCCTGCTGGGCTGCCGCTCGGCAGGCGTCTCTGCAGGCTCTGTCGTTCACCTCAAAACCTAGCATGAGGATGGTTATATCCAGGGCCAGCAGAGTTAACACCACAAGGAAAAGCGAGCCGCAGGCAAGCTCGATGGTGGCAGTTCCGGAGGAGTTTCTTCTTCTATGAAAGGGGGGTCTGGCTTTTGCTTTTTGGGTGTTCATTTTATTGTGCTCCTTGTTTTCGCCAGGTGTCATCAGTCGATGCTTACGAGCTGTACTAGTTGACGGGCGATATTTTCGAAGGTGAGTCTCAGGTTGGCGGTGGAGGTTACCAGGAAGAATTTGCCTCCGTTTCCGGCTATGTGCGATACTCCGGGATTGGAAGAGCCTGGCGTGTAGCTCTGGGGAATGCCGTTCTGGTCGGTGTAGGTGATTGTTTTGTTCGGATCATCGTTCAAGATGTTAACTTCGCCGGGAATCACCTGGCTGTTCTGGGCAAGACCGATGGTGTAGATGGGGATACCTTCGTCCTTAATCTGTTGAGCAACGTTTCTGGCGTAGGACCAGGGATTGCCGCCGTTGCCCGGTGCGGTGGGTTGACCATCGGTAAATAGAACGATTGCTCTTTTGGCTCCCGGTCGGTGTTCTTGAACGAGCTGCTCTTTAGCCTTCAACAGAGCGTCTCCTATATTGGTGGAACCATATGCAACTGTGGTCGGTATCGCCGCCAGTATCTCCGTGTACTTTGTGTTGGTTTTGTTCAACTTGACGGAAGGTCTGGGGAAGTCACCCACTCCTCCTGCCGGATAGTTGTCGGAGATATTGTTGGCCGGAACGGTTTCGGTGGGGCTCGTACCAGCGCTTGTGGAGAAGCTGACGAAGCCGAAATTGGCTTCCGTATTTGTGTTCATGATCGTGAAAAATTGCTTGGCTGCCTCCTGGGCATCATAGAGAGGACGGATTTTTTTGCGTGCGTTGGCCACATAATCCGCCTGGTAGCCGGCCTGGGGTGCCACAGTGACAAGCTCCGGAACCGAACTCAACTGGGCTGAGTTGAAAGCGGCAACACTTTCAAGGTTTCCTCTGGCTGCTTCCACAATGGTCTCCTTGTTTGGATAATAGAACCCTGCCGGACTTGTCCAGGGAAGGCTGAGACTGCCATCCGGATTTTCAGAGATGTTCACTATCAAGTCGGTATAGGTGTATTGATCTCCTGTGGAGCCGCCACCGGGATAGTTCCCCGGGGGAGAGCCGGTATTGGGAGTGCCTCTCAAGCTGGGGCTGAAATAAAGCTTTCTACTTGTTCCAGAAGTGGAAGAAGCGGTTAGTGTTTGTGGCAGGTGGGCATTGAGTCCGGTGCCGGTGGCCGGCGGTCCGATGATATCAAATATAGGGCCATGTGCCTTACCTCCGGGTGTGGGAGCGCCAGGTTTGGCGTTGATTAGTTGATATTCCACTCTTGAGGTCCCGGAGTTCCAATAGCGTTTGATAAAGGAGACGGGAGTCTGGTCATCTATGGAGCCTGATACATCGAAACAGAGAACGATGTCGAGCTGGGGCACGCGTCCATTGCCGTCAGCCCTGACGGTGAAGGGACCGTTGATGCCGAGAAAGGTACCGAAGACCGGTTTTAGACCGAACAGACCTACCACGTGTACAATTCTTCCGTTGGTATCACCCACGGGGACTGGCTGATTGGGAGGACTGCTATTGGGATCCAGCAACTCAATATAAATACCAGCCTGGTCCGCAGGAGGTGTGTAGTCGGCACTGTTTGCCTGGGTGGCGGCCGTGAGCGTGAACTCGCTTATGGCGTTGGCGCGAAAGGCTTCTAGAGCTGCTTGGATAGCTTCGTTATGGGTGGCTGTCGGGTCGACGTTGTCGGAACTTGCTAGCTTGGCTGCTCCTGCCAGCGCTGCAGCCTGGCTAGCTGAACGAAGCTGCTCTCTAATGGTGGTGGCACGCACCACTTCAAAAGTGAACATTCCTATCATCGGAAGAGCGATGATACCAATCAGGAAGCAAGTAAATATAATCATTGCTCCTTTTCTGTTTCTTATCATCCTTCCTTTCATGTCAATGTCCTCATTTATTCTTGGCTTGTTGTTACTGATTGAGACCCTGAGAGTTCTCCGCGTACTCCCGGGCTCTTACGGTGGTGGTCCAGGGACCTGTAAGACCTGGGACGCTATCCATAAACGGCATATCCAATGCCACAAGCGGAGACAATTGCGCTGTGACAATAGACTCAAGGGAGTAAATATTTCCTTGAATATTGGCCGGTTGGGCTAACTTGTTGTCGTGACGGGTAACGGCCTGGCTATTTATGTCCGTGACCAGAATATCCACATCTATCGCCGTGATATTGATTCCGGTGAATTTGCCGGCCATGGCATAGACGGCCTGGGGACTTTTGTTCAAAGCGGAGGGTTTGCCAGGACTGCTTGCTTCAAAGGTATAGGCTGTGGCGGCGGCGTGTGCACCATCCCTGGCGGCACTGGCAAGAAGCCCGTATCTTAGAGCGATTGTTCCTATATTTATTAGAGGAAATACAAAGAGAAAGAAGAGAATGAAGAGGGCGGGGGCAAGCTCAGCCAGGGAGCTTCCTTCTGTACTTCTTCGTAAGGTGGGCATTTTCATTTTCTAGAACCGTTGGTTGGGATTTTATTGCACGTTAAAACCGGACCAGCAATGGCTGCTGTTCAGTTGCGTGAATAGCGGTCTTTCATCCGATGATTCTAAATATAGGCGCTTAGCGTGAAACCTGGGTGAATTGAGCGTGAAATCAAGGTGAATCGAAAGTGAACTTAGTGTGAAATCAATGTGATGCTTACGTGAAGCGGATCTTTGTCGATCTCTGGAAAGCTATTAGTGGCAGAGTTTTTCTAACTTAGACTTGCCATAAGTGAGGCTCTATATTCTCTTACCGCATTCTTGGAAAGGTTGGCAATCTCCTTGAGCATTCGCTCGTCATCCTGGCCGAATGCCCTCTTCTTGTCACTATCTATATCAAATTGTCCAAGGACTTCATCCCCGTCTTTAATCAGAACGACGATCTCCGAACTGGTTCCCACAGAGCAGGCTATGTAGTTCTCAAGAGTGCTTACGTCATCCACTATCTGATTCTTCTCTTCTTTGACAGCGGTGCCACAGACGCCTTTGCCCACCTCTATCACCGTGTGCTCCGTGACCGGCCCCCGGTAGGGTCCCAGGTAGAGTTTGTCCTCTATAAGAATATAGATTCCTGTCCAATGCCAGTCCTGCATCTGTTCGTGGAGGAATTCAATTACCTTATCCAGTATCTGACCGGCATCTTCTCCGGCTGTTATCTCCTGAATTGTTTCAACAATATTGGATTTATTTTGCTGGTCGAACAATTTATTTCTCCTCTTCTACAACCGGTATATGCGAAGCATGTACACTGGATAGAAAAATCTGATCCTGTCGGGATCCGGTCCTTTGCTCTTGGTACTTACGGGGTTGTTTATTCTATATTTAATTGGTATGTGATCTCTATTATTTGTATGTTCGGATCAGATTTTATTTAAGAGGTTTTCGGAGCCGAGGTCTATCCTGCTGTGGGTTTTTGTGCCCTGTATATAGATCCTCTATGCACTTTGTGGTATTGCATTAAATGTTAGAGGGCGTTTATGATCAGAGCATAGAAATCACAGGCAGTGCCGCCTGAAGACTGACAGGTCTTTACTTCCTAATCCCAAAAAGTTATCGGTGGGAAGAATGAGCACGAAGCCCGAAATGCATCTCTAAAGATGTGTGGATAAGTGATTGATCCAACAATAAAACAACGATTGCTAGGACAAGATTTTGCTGGTATTACATACGGTGCATCCGCGCTGTGTGTTAGACCGGACAACTTCTGTCCACACGAGGAGGCAAAAATGACTACTGCTAAAAATTACCTTTCTTTAGGAGAAACTTTTGAAGAGAAGGGCAAATATTTCAAGGCAGAGCGTCTTTACCGCAAGGCTCTCAAAGCTGTGGAGAGTGATGGTGGTGTTGACCATAGAAGCCTCCTTCCCTACCTCTACAATCTCGGAATGATTCAAGCTGCCCTGGACAAAACCAGTCAGTCCATCAAGAATCTTGGCCGGACCCTTTCCATACTTATCGAGTTGGAAGGCGAGGACAATGAGGATGTGAGAGAACTGAGAAGAGTTCTCGATGAGTTGCATCCCCAGCCCCATGCCAAGGTTGTGAACTCCTGATCTCTCTGTTTACCTATCTCGACCAATAGACCAATCACCTGTGAAAACAGGTCCTACAACAAAGCGATACCGGCTCTCCCGCCGGTATTTCTTTTTTGAACGTCAAACACTTCCTGCTTTAGATTCAGCCGTTGATAGTGGTGAGAAAAATGGCCAGGTTTGAGGCGACAAATTCTCTAACCGAATGCTCCAGCTCGGAGCCATCCTGAAAACCGTAATGGTCTGTTCTATAAAGTTCTTCCTGCAGCTCATTTCTGTCACTTCTCGCTTCGGCAGATACAACCAATTCGGCGCCGACGATCTCTATTCGAAAACGGAGGGTCAGTCCGGCGCTCTCATCGAGTCGGTAATTCATTTTTAGGTAGGCGCTGTATACCGGTCGTGATAATTCTTTTTTGTATCCGGCGGACATTTCTCGAAAATCTTCTTCCAGGGCTGTGGCCACCTCTCCGCAAATCTTGCGCACGGCGTTGAAGGCTGTTTGAAGGCGCATTTCTATGGGCGTGAGGGTTTGGGACTGGGTATCGGAACGAATGGTGCTCACTATCTCTTCCAGATTTTTGAGAGGCAGGGCGCTCGGTTTATAACTTTTGAGCCTGCTTAAATCAACTATGAATTCCCTGGCGCTCTGATAGCGTTCACTCTGCTGCCACTGGAAGGCTTTGTCGAAAATTTGATTGATCAGAAAGCTTCGATAGCCGGCCACATGATCGATTTTGCTTCTTACATCCGTTCTCTGGTGGGGCATTCGTCCATCTTCGTCTTTCAATAGACCGGGTACGTGTCCGGTGAGGGAAAAGAGAAGCAGTCCGGCAACGGCTGTGGTGTCGGAGACCGTATGATTGCGATTGCCCAGGTTCAGGTTTACTTGTGCTTCCGGCAATTCCAGAAAGTTTTTGATACGGGAGCCGTTCTCTTTGTGTCCGTTTATCGGAAAGCTAAAATCTATAAGGGCGGGCTGACCGTTGTCCACAATCACCTTGGAAGGACTGAGATTATTATGGGTCATATTCTTGCTGTGACAGTATTCAAGAATAGTCAATAGCCTGGTAGCCATAGCGATGGCATCGTTCAGGGTTATTTGACCCTTTTCGTTCAAATAGGTCTCTAAAGTCTCTAATGTTGTATGTGCCGATTCCATGATTCTCTGCCCTGTCTGTGTCTTGTCAATAGACATTCGCCCTAAATGATCTATCCACGGAATATATGATCGTAAACACAGAAGGTCCGAACCGGGCCAAGGTTTTGATTAAATTGCGTTTCTTTTCGCCTATTTGAATTTGCCGGTGCGGTCTTTAATCCGTTGGAAAAAGTTCCGGGTTTCAGACAGAGCTGACTGGAAGCTCAATCCTTCCAAGCCGTGACGAACCAGACCCTGCACCTGCTCGTCAGTATCCTCTCCCAAAAGGGCGAAGGTCTCTTTGATTTTTTTGATTCTTTTCACTCGATAGACCGGAAGTTGACCGTGGTAGTCCTTTTCCAGTTCAAAATGCACCGGAACATCAATCTCTGTTATCGGGCAGAAAAAGTGAACTATGCAGAGACATTTTTCGCCCTGGTTGACGATCTCCACCCGGGAGATATTGCCTTTTCTGAAACCGTAGTGACGAAGAATCTTTCTGAAGGCATTGCGTTTTTTGCCCTGGGGCGCGATGAAAATTCTGTTTACCAGGGTGTCGGGGCTTTTCTCCGCGTATTCCACCATACGCTCGTTGACCTTATTTTTGAGCTTGTTTATCTCGAATTTTATTTCGGTCTTCAATACTGTTTTCAGAGTGGCTTCATTCTCGGGTTTTAGAATCGGCGGCTCTTCGACTTCATTTTCCTCAATCTCTTCAATTTCCTCTTCCGGTCCATCTTCTTTTGAGGCTTTCCTTCTGGGGACCGGACGCTTCTGGATCCATTTTTGGATTTGAAAGATGAGCGTGTTGTCTATGGGGATTTTCGACATGCCAAGGGCGCCGAGACCGACCACTTTCTGAAAACGGCTCAAACCCTCTGTTCTTGTTGCCGGTTCATAGATCAAGTCGTCGGTGAATTCAGAAACCACGTGGGCCACGTCCACGAACTTGTTAAATGCCACCTGGTCATGCATCTTGATGGCACGACGGATCTCCCTGAGGGCGTGATAGGGTGTGGTTGTCCACCATAAATAGCCCAGATAGCCCAGGATAAGGACCAGACAAAAGGATATTTTTCTGCCGTGTTTGAGGAAAAATTCTGGCACTACAAAATGAATTAAAAGCTCTGGAAGAGAAGTGACTGCCAAGATTATACAGATTCACTTCGGTGCGTGAAAGCGGGGGCCGGCAGATATTAAGTGCGAGGTTCAGTCGGAGCCGAGTCTCACTGCCCGTGGTGACTTCAGAGCATCGCCAGGGGCATGTCTCTATCGGGTGCAGGAAAGTGCTTGTCCAGGATTTCAATTTCTTCTTCACTGAGCTCCAGATTGCCTGCGTCGGCATTCTCATTTACATGATCAGGATTGGAAGCTTTGGGAATGGTAAATGTGCCTTCCTTGCGGGTTAGAAATGCCAGGGCAATCTGTCTGGCTGTGACATCTCTTTTGGAGGCTATGTTTTTCAGGGCTTTATCGGCTTTGCTCCCGGTGCGTGGTAAGCTGCCAAAAGGGGTGTAGCCCACCAGGGCAATCTGGTTTTTCTGGCAGTAAGGCAATAAATTTCTCTCTATTCCGCGAACTCCCAGATTATATAAAACCTGGTTGCAAGCAATCTTTCCTGTGGTGAGGCATTCTTGCGCTTCTTCCAGGTCTTCCACGTCAAAATTGCTTACACCGAAACAGCGGATTTTTCCATCTTGCTGTAGTTTTTCAAAAGCGGCGAGCGTCTCCGAAAGGGGCAAGTGTCCTCTCCAGTGAAGCAGATAGCAATCCAGGTAATCCAGCTTCAGACGTTTGAGGGACCTTTCCAGGGCATCTATCACTCCCGGGTAGCTGGCGTTTGAAGGAAGAACTTTATCTACTATAAAGAGTTTTTCCCTGCGAACCTCCAGCAACTCCAGCATCTCCGAGATCACTTCTTCGGCATCACCGTACATTTCTGCCGTGTCGATGTGAAGCATCCCCAATTCGGTTCCCTTAATCAGGGACTCCACCGCGAGGCGACGCGCTTTACCGTGCTCAGGAATTTGCCAGGTGCCCTGGCCTATGATGGGGACATTAATATCGGTATAACCGAACTTTCTAAACTCCATCTTCTTTCCAATGCATTGGTATTACTTATGGTGCTCAGTGTAAGTGATACTCAATTTCACTTTCGAGCATTTTGACCTTTTCTTCGAGCGAATCATCCCTATCTTCCGCTTTTTTCCAGCGTTCGATGAAATTCTTCAGGGAGTTGAGCATGTCTCTGTCACCGGCATGGAGACCGAAGCCTCTCTTGGCGGTAAGCACCCGCTCGGCTACCTTAGAAAGTTCCCCCAGGACAAGGTTGAGATCGCCTGTGAGCTGCATCAATGTGCCTGAGACTTGAGCCGCGTCGGCCGCGTCGATATCGTCAGAAATCAGATGTTTTTTCAAGTCGTCCACCGCAGGCTTGGCGCCATCACCCAGCCGCGCCAGAGCGCGGGCGCACTCACCTCTGCCTGTCAAACCGGTGGAGGAATTCTCGAGCTTGTAGGCAATCCAGTCCGTATCCATCCCTTCGATCAAGACCTCGCAAATTCCATCGGTTTGCGGGCTGTGTTTGCTGAGATGAATGGCTGCCCAGAAACGGGTTCTTGGATCATCATTTTTGAGAAGCGGTTCTAGAATCGCTTTTACCTCTTTGGGGTTACTGTTGACTTCAGTGAACCATTTAACCGCCCGATAATTGTTGTCTGTGATGGCTCCTTTGAGAATCTCTGCGGCATCTTTGACCGGGGGTAGAATAGAGTTCATGACATTCATCTGGGCCTGTTCCCAGGCATTGCCTTTGCTGTAATCTCTGGCGTCATAGGCCTTAGCCACAGCCACCCCGAGACCTTTCTCCTCTATCAGTTTCAAAAAATCGTCGACGCTTGATTTTTGAAATTGACGAATAGGATTCTTGACAATGGAGTCAAGGTAGTCGTGATATTTCTTGTCAACCTTTTTGTAGAGTTCAGGAAACTCTGTTTCGATGCTGCTTTCGCTGACTGAGTTTGGGTCTTGGTTATCGGGCATTTTCTTCCGTCCGCTTCAATGTCATAGCCAAATTCTAGCAAATTGAAGAGATCACTTTTATCTTTTCTCCTCCATGGATGTCGGTATGGAGGTCTAAGGACAAGCTGGAAAATTGAAGCAGCGCTAGGTAAACTTATGTTTTCCTACAAATCATAACCAGAGGAACTCCGGATACATGTCTGAAGAGTCAGCGAAATCCGATAAATTCAGCATTCATAACTTGCTCCCTTACCTTATCTTCGGAGGGGTAGTGCTCGGTATCGTTATCGGTGGAGCGGCGCCGGGCATCGGCAAAGAGTTGGCTTTTATCGGCGATATTTTCATGCGCGCCCTGTTGATGCTGGTTGTGCCCCTGGTTATGACCTCCATCATAGTTGGTATCAGTCAGCTAGGCGATGTTCGTAAGCTAGGCGGTCTGGCCAGGAAGACCATCCTTTACTTCTTGAGCACCACTTTTATGGCGGCCTCTCTGGGTCTGGTTTTGGTCAATGTGATCCAACCTGGAGTCTCGACCAAAGGCATGGCTGACAAAACAGTTCAAGCGATAAAGAAAGAGAAGAGCGTAGAAAAAGATATTCCCAGTAGCGAGATCGCTAAAGAGAACGCCGAGCGCATGGAAAAAGAGATGCTCGACGAAGCTGCCGAGACTGACAAAGGCAAAACTATTGAAAAAGACATGGACAAAAAGTCACCTGATATCGCCCAGGTGTTCAAGGACATCATAGTCGGTCTTGTGCCCAAAAATTTGTTTAAGGCCATGGTCAATACCGACCTTCTTCCCATCATAGTATTCTCCCTGGTGTTCGGTGGTGTTGTAACCACCATTGGTGAGAGAGGAAGCACCGTTATTCAATTCTTCCAGGGGGCCAACGACGCGATCATGAAGATTGTCGATCTCTTGATGATGTTCGCCCCCATCGGAATATGTGCTTTGATCGCCGGCCGTCTTGGAGAAGCCGGCGGCTTGATGGAATTCATGGAAGAGCTTGCCAGTCTGGGCAAATATGCCGGCACTGTGATGGCCGGTCTCGGCATCTTTTCCATTATTATTTTGCCTTTGATCCTCTACTTTCTGGGCAAACCTAAAGTGGGGGTATGGAAATATTTCACTGGAATGTGGGCTGCCATTTTGACTGCTTTCTCCACTGCCTCCAGTGCGGCAGCCTTGCCGATAACCATGGAATCCGCCATTGCAAGCGGGGTTGCTCGGCGGAACGCGAACTTTGTTTTGCCCCTGGGCACCACATTGAATATGAACGGCACCGCTTTGTACGAAGCGGTGGCGGCGGTTTTTATCGCTCAGATTTCAGGGGTCGAACTGACCAATGTTCATATGATTTTGATAGCCACCACTGCCTCTCTTGCTGCTATCGGTGCGGCCAGCATTCCGGAAGCGGGATTGGTGACTATGTTGATCGTTTTGAAAGCAGCCGGTTTGCCCACTGAAAATGTATCCTTGATTTTGATCATCGATTGGTTCCTGGACCGCTGTAGAACTGCCGTGAATGTCTGGGGCGATGCCGTGGGAGCTTGTGTTGTCAATCGATTCGAGCCGGTGGAAGAAGGGGAAGAGG
>JAUIJG010000515.1 GCA_030431355.1 bacterium | reverse complement strand
GAGAGTCTCAACCGTTACCTGGCGCTTCTCTTTTTTGCCTTTGCTCTTTATGGTCAGATTTACTTCTTTGCCCGCTTGATTCAAAAGCAGTTCATTCACAGTCAAATCTTTAGAGACAGCCTGACCGTTCACAGCGAGAATCAAGTCACCATTTTCAATACCGATTCCAGGCTTACTCAATGGAGAAGAAGAGCGCTCTTGCCAGCTATCTCCTTGATAGATTCTTTCTATCTTGTAGGCTTTTGCCCTGGAGTCATAACTTAAATCAGCTCCCAGATAACCCTGCCTGTAAGACGGTGCCCTCCTGTAGTCTCCGCCAATTTCATAGGCATGGGAGGTACCGAGTTCACCCTGCATCTCCCAGATCAAATCAGATACTTCAGACCTGGTTCTCAATCGCGGAAGGAGCCCGGAATAACGATCGTAGACAAGATCCCAGTCGATGTCAGACATTTTTTCGTCCCAGAACTGCTCTTTTTGCAAACGCCAGGCTTCGTCATACATCTGGTTCCACTCATCCTGAGGGTTAACCAGCACCTGTACCCTCGACAGATCGACAAAACCTGAGCTTCTGCTTGACCCGGAAGGGTTGGAGGGTGAGCCGGATGGCAACTTCTCCATAGCATCTACGGCCCTGACTCTGCGCTTGGAGCTATAGAAGAGCCAGCCTCATTTCATTCACTTCATTGAAGAGAACAGCTTGCTTACCTTCTTCAAAGTCGTAAGCGATCACGCTGGCAGTAATTTGATTGTCATCAATCCAGGATTGGTCCGGACGGATACCCCTTAGAGGATACAACGAGAACAAGACCCTGCCTTTGACGCCCACTATCTGCCCATAGCGGCCCTCACCAACGGGGATGGCGAGAATTCGCGAAGAGATCCCTTCAAAGTCTATCGAAATACGCTCTTTCTTATCCTCTCCGGCAGACTTTCTGGAGCTTGCCTTACTGCTCTCGACTTCTTTCACCAGCTCACGATAAGCTTCCGTGAGAGCTTTCTTGTATAGTTTCTTCGCTTCTTTATTGGATTTTTTCTTGCCCTTGCCACCGGTCTCCTCTTCCTCTCCAGGTTCGGAAGCAGGTCTTGCAGCACCACCTTTCCTGGCAACCACAGGCTTGGGCTTCTTCACGAAAGGCGAAGCAACATCTTTGCGCAGGGTGACCAGGTATGGTCTAACCCCTCGCGGAAAGCCATAGTCAAAAGACATGGCGTCCATAACCGGATAGAAATCCCGGGCACCAAGGAAGTATAGGAAAGCACCTTCGGGGTCCCAGCTGGGGCAAACATCATATCGAATCGGATCCGTTACATCGTTAATCTCCCCAGACTCGATGTTTACTATTCTGATGATGAATAAGCTACCTTCACTGGCCCAACTGTATGCAATCCAGCTGCTATCGGGAGACCAGTTAAAATCGGAGATCCTCTCTGCCGGGCTCTTGTCCAGGAGTTTTACAGTTTTTGTTTTTACTTCGACTTGCCAAAGCTCATGACGGTGGTTGGACAGCGCCAGGAACTTTCCATCCGGAGACACTTTCAAATCAATGACGCGGCCCAGATCTTCTTCCGTTATAAATTGAGGTTCCCCGGACTGATCCGCTTTATGGATCTCAACTCTTTCGAAGCCATCCTTATCATTGACCACAACGAATTCTTTGCCGTTGGGCATCCACTCACAATGACGATATCTCACGGCGCTGCCGACACCATGTTGGAGAACCGGACCTTCCCAGTTCCCCAGGGTGAGAGGCTGTCCCCGCATGATAAGAGCGAGAGAATGTCCTTCCGGGTGGGGAGAGAAATGCTCGATGTACTCTTTCTTCTGAACGAACTTACGCTGAATCTGATGGGTACTGGCAGGAGCCTGAAACTCCAGTTTTCGATCTTCCCCTGTTTCCGGATCCAGAATAAAGACGTCACCACCAGCGGTGTAAGAGATCCTCTCTCCGTCAGTGGAAGGAAAACGAACGAAATAATCTGTCTGATTTGTGTGCCTCTTCATATCGGCACCTTCATCATTGCAGGAGTAAATATTACCGATTCCCTCATGGTCGGAGAGGAAATAAACTCGATCATTTATCCACATGGGCCAAACCAGGTTGCTATTCAGATCCAACAGACGATTGAACTTTCCATCTCCGTTGCGATCTATCCAGATATCGCCCCTGGTTCCACCCCTGTATCGCTTCCAGCGAGCCGGATCGGAATTGTTTCTACCGATCAATACCCTACCGTCTGAAGCTATATCAAAAGACTGGACATGACCCCATTTAAAACAAGTCGGTGAACCACCGCCGTGGGAGATGGCAAAAGCGTCACTGGCTCTATAAAAAGGAGCATGATGATCCGAAATGAAATAAATATGCTGCCCATCTTTAGACCAACCCACCATATTCAACAAATCAGAGCCGACGTAGGTCAAACGTCTGGAAGGTCCTCCTTCGGCATCCACGACAAACACCTCGGGGTGACCCTCCTCCCGTCCAACATAGGCAATCTGCCTTCCATCAGGCGAGATTCGAGGCAAGGAGGACTCTCCCTGACCGGTGGTCAGCCTGTGGGCTTTGCCACCGTCTATGGAAGTTGTCCAGATATCATCCTCGCAGACAAAATAGACTCGATCTTCAAATAAAGTAGCGAATCTGTAGTAGCCGTCGTGATACTTTGCTTGTCCCATGGATGGTCTCCTGTCCTCCTCACTCATTTATCTCTAATTGACCTGCCGTCTAACTTGTATGAGCCATCTGCTTCATGAATTCGGCTTGACGCTTTCCGATCTCTTCGGGACTGAGGTCTTCTTTATGGGTAGCCATCGACCAGTCATAGCCGTAGGGGTCGCGAAGAGTTCCGAATCTGTCGCCCCAGAACATATCAGTAAGCTCCATTGTTGCCTTGCAACCTGCGTCCACGGCTTTCTTGAAGCTACTATCAACATCTTCAACATAGAGAAACAGAGATGTGCAAGTGCCGACTGCCGGGTCCGGAGCCCGGTTTGGACATTGATCCGTTTCATCGGAGAGCATTAAAATCGAATTACCGATCTTAATCTCAGCATGCATAACTTTGCCTTCAGGACCAGGCAATCTCATCAGTTCTTCCGCTCCGAATGCTTTTTTGTAGAATTCAATCGCCTCAGCTGAATTCTTGTGCATCATATACGGTGTTATTGTGTGATAACCGTCAGGTATAGGTTTGACTTTGCTGGACATTTTCACCCCTCTGGAATTTTAAAAAGAATGCGTCCCCGACAGCTCATTTGAATGAACTGCTGCGGAGTAGGAATGCAATTCTACCAATTCATCAATCAATTTTGAGCCGTATTGAATTCGTTCCCCAACAATTAACCT
>JAUIJG010000514.1 GCA_030431355.1 bacterium | reverse complement strand
GGCGCTTCCGCACAATTATCATCGCTGATCGCTCCGGCTCCATGGTTCATCCTCTAGGCAATAGCAACGTCTCACGCTGGAGCTGGATCGCCAAGCAGATAAAAGACTACGCCCTCAACCTGGATAGATCTGGTGGCAGCGGCTTCGACCTGGCACTCTTTAATGAAGAAGTCCTGTTCAATCCCGATATATCCGGCGCCAGGGTGGAGAAACTGATAGACAGCACCATCACCACCGGTAATACGAATCTTGTGCCGGTTCTCACAAAAGTAACCAGACACTACCTGGGACTAAAAACGGAAAGCCCCCCTCTGATTCTTATTTTTACCGACGGACTCGGCATGGATGCCCAGAAAGACTCGGTCAAGAAAGTGCTCGTTGATACCAGGAAGAGACTGGGAGAAAGCAAGCCCCTTAAAGTTCTATTTTTCCAGGCGGGGTTTTCAGAAGCCGGTACTAAATTCATTTCCGACCTGAATAGCCGGTCCAAAAGCCCTGGGATGGTAAAAGCAGTCCTCTTTGAGAGGATAAGCAGGGACGGACTTTTCAAAAGTCTTCCCGGCTTAATAGAATAATTAAACTGGATTAACACCCACCCCTTGAACCCTTGGCATCGTTTTTTCGTTGTTAATAGAGTACGACCGATCAGAGAACTAAATGAAAGGAGTTATCTGAAAATGAAAAAACTAGTAAGCCTTGGGTTAGCGATGGCATTGCTTTGTGGGGGCACGATGGTCATAGGTGCCGATTCGGCCGAAGCAAAACCCTGGAAGAAACGTGTGAACCACAGACAGAAGAAGCAGCAAAAGCGTATTCACCACGGAGTTAAAAACGGCTCCCTCACAGGCAAAGAATACAAGAGACTACAAAAACAACAGGTCAAATTGAACCGTGCCGAGAAGAAAATGCGTATTTCAGGCGGTGGTCTGACCAAAAAGGAAGCATTCAAGCTGGAAAAAGGCCAGGATAAGCTGAGCAAAAACATCTTCAAGCAAAAGCACGACAAGCAAGATCGAAATTGATAGTTAGATTCCACAGCTTCGAAGTGTCATTAAGAGTGGGTTCTTCAACCGGACGATTAAGCCGGTTAGAAGAATCCACTTTTTATTCTTTCAAATTAGGTAAACTTGCAAAATAAAGGAGAAGGCTTTTAAGGAGGAAACACCCCCCAATGGTGATTACAAGAAGAACGCTTGCCACATCCCTTTTTGTATCCGTACTTACCGGAGGGTTCCTGCTTTTCTGGGAGCCTTCATCCAACGCCCATGAATCCAGTTCCCACCTGGATCTCAGTTCAGGCACCTCCTCTTCCAGGGCTGCGGTTATGTTTCAAGGCAACCTGATCGCTGACATAGCTGAAAAAGCGGCTCCTGCTGTTGTCAAACTGGAAGTGGACAGAAAAGTCAGTCCCAAGTACAGCGGACGCCAGGGCTTTCCCTTCCCGATGCCCGGCTTCGAAGAGTTCCATTTCTTCTTTAACGGAAGAGAGGTGAATCCGGAAGGGATGAAGAAATACTTCCGCAACAGCCATAACTCGGGCTCCGGGTTTATCGTAAGAAAAAACGGCTATATCGTAACAAATGCCCATGTGGTTAAAAACGCCTCAAAGATTGAAGTGCGACTGAACAACAAAGAGGTTTACCCGGGCAAAGTAGTTGGTCGAGACGGCTTTTCCGACCTTGCCGTTCTAAAGATAGAGGCAGACAATCTGCCGACGTTAAAGCTCGGCTCTTCTAAAAACCTCCGCCCCGGCGAGTTCGTTATAGCGATCGGTAGCCCCCTGGGATATGACCAGTCAGTTACCCTGGGCATAATTTCAGCTGTTGAACGTGCTGTCACAGACATTAACGGCAACATCAACTTCATTCAAACCGATGCGGCGATCAATCGTGGCAATTCAGGCGGGCCCTTGATAAACCTGGCAGGAGAAGTTATCGGTGTCAACACGGCTTTGCAGGGTAACGGACAGAACATTGGATTCTCCATCCCGGCAGATGTGGCAAAATCGGTTACCGATGACTTAATCGCCCACAAAAAGATAATGCGTCCTTACTTAGGAATTGGCATGCAGACATTATCCGCGCCCCTTCTTAAAAGCCTCGGTCTGACAGAGAAGACCACAGGAGTCTTTGTCGCTCGAATAGATGAAGACAGTCCTGCGGAATCAATCGGTCTGAAGCGCGGAGACATACTCGTAAAAATTGATGGCACTGAAGTCAAGTCGCCGAAGGATGTTCAGAAGATCGTCAAAACCCATCAAGTGGGAGAAGTCCTCAACTTCTACGTATTGAGAAACGCTGAAGCCAAGGCATTTTCTATAAAGATTGGCGAGTACCCGGACCAATCAGCTGGAGACAGATAGGCATTTATCGTTTTTGATATTTCTGAAAAAACAAAGCCGTTCGCAGGTACACTTTAGTCACAGAGTACGGCTATATTATCTTACATCCAAACAATCCACACACATCCAATCCCCTTGATATTCCGTATCAAACGCAATAGCCTCGACATGTTCCCGCCTGTCGAGGCTATTCCTTTTGGAAAGTGGCACTATATTAAGTACCACTAAAATCTTGAATCCGCGAACAAGAACCTGTTGGTAGTGTCCAATTTTTACCTTAGCTGCATATAGACAACTGCAAGATAAAGATGACGATGCCAGTTCTATCGGCATGAAATCTGCCCCCTTCTTATGTCGAATCCAAATCCAATGCAGGAGTTAAATATGCCAGACCAAGTTTCTATATCAGAAGTAAATGAAGTACCTTCTTCCAAAGGAAGCACCAGCGAATCACAGTCCTGGTGCGATATATCGGCCGGAATATTCGCAGGTGCAGCTGCTTCCGGCGCTGGAAAGTTCTTGAACAAAGCCATGGACTCAGCTGTCCAGGAAAGCGCCAAAAACTCCGTCGATGATGCCGCCGCATCTGGCGGAATAGGCAAAGCAGCAGCGGAGATGGCCAGCGGAGCAACCGGAGAGTCCATAAAGTCTGCGGCAAGACAAGCTGACGACATCGCGGACAAGCCCATGGAGAAGAAGTCCGCCACCAATAGCACCGATGATGCTGTCAACGCAGCAATAGCAGCCGGCGCCGGTATTGTCGGCGGTGCTATTCTTGGCAAAGGCGCCAGAGCCGCTATCAAAGCTGGTAGGGCAGTCAACAGCCTGGAGAACGCAGCCCGGGAAGGGGCTGAATCCGGTATAAAAGCTGCCATAAAAGGTTTAAAAACCGGCTCGGACGCCATGACCAAAAACATGCTGAAAGGTAGTGAGGCCAACCCACAATCGAAAGATGGTGCCAATCACTTGCCACCGCTCTTCCTCCTGGACTCGAAACAAGAAGAATAATTGCCTC
>JAUIJG010000513.1 GCA_030431355.1 bacterium | reverse complement strand
AGCAAATTTAGCTTCTTCAAGCGCGCTATCTGGTCAAAGGTATTTGCAGGCAGATCACAATTCCAGATTTGCAGCAGTTTTAGATTTTCCAGTTCGCCTACATATTTCATGCCTTCTTCGGTCAAGACTTTATTGAATTTTATATGCAGAGCCTGGAGTCCAGGAAAGAGAGTCAGGTTCTTTGCACCATCATCATCAAAAACAGTGGAATGAATCTCCAGAGTCTTCAATGGATTTCCCTTCAGATATCTAAGACCTTCACCGGTAAATCGATCCGTAACCCCAACCTTCAAGTTTTCGATATCTCTTCTGTCTTTAAGTTGCAGAAAAGATTCATCGCTCATCCCTAAACCCTGGACGATTTTGCCGCCACCTTTTGCAACTTGCTCCTCCCACTTTTCGGAAAAAATTTGTTCATCGGTGGGAGCTATGGTTTCACTAAGAAAGCCTTCCTTCTTTTTTACATCGATAACTTCTCCGGATTCCACTTTGCCCGGAATCTCATTGAGCAAAGAACAGATAAAGATGCCCGCCAGGGACAAAACTAGAACGGCAGGAATCGCAACAGCGAGGAACCCGCGCATAGAAGTGTGGGTCTTCTGCGGTGCTTGCCCCTCGGCTTCCTCGACCAGGTTCGAGCTGAGGTCCTGCCTTGTTACCTCCAGGTCTTGCAAAAGAGGCTCGAAGTTCGGATACCTATCCTCACGAGACTTAGCAAGACACTTTGCCACAATCCGCTCCAGACTATGGGGAAACTCAAAATCGGCGCACTCCGACAAATTTGGTGCCGGGCTAGAAGCATGAAGATTCAAAGTATGAATGGCATTTTCTCCGACAAAAGGCTTCTCGCCGGTTAGAAGCTCAAAGAAAACACAACCAAAAGAATAGACCTCCGAACAAGCATCATAGTCAATTCCATGTCCCTGGTCAGGACACATATAGAATGGAGTTCCGACTAAATTCTCATGGCTTCTGGAAGCCTCCTTGCGCTCCATTCCAGGCTCTTCTAAAACCTCAGCAAGCCCAAAATCTATGATCTTTATTGCCGGCGCTACACTATCTTCATTAATAAGAATGTTGGCAGGTTTTAGGTCGCGGTGACAGATTCCTTGCCCATGGGCATACTTCAAAGCAGAGCATATAGCTTCTGCCGCTTGCAGCGCAGTTTCTACATCGAGACGCCCCCTCTCTTCCAAAACTTGCTCCATGGAGCGAGCCTGAAAATACTCCAGTACCATATATGGTGAATCATATTCTGTCACACCGAAGTCGAGGACGCTGACGATGGCAGGATGATTTAGTGCGTTCGTCGCCTTTGCTTCTTCCTGGAATCGTATCAATAGATCAGCACTATCTATGCGAGCCAAGACCTTAACGGCGACAACTTTATTGAGCAGCAGATCCCTCGCCTTGTAGACCTTTCCATCTCCTCCTTCACCCAAAATCTCTAGAGGTGTGTATCTATCCACGGGGAAAGAGCTTGGATCAACTTCTAAAGCTTCCTCTTCCCTTTCTTCTATTTCTGCCTCTTCCTGCTCTACGTAAGAACTAGAGTCCGGAGAAATTAATACATTACCGGAAAGCAATTCATCCGGTACCGAAGGACGGTTACACTGACAAGTATCGGCGCGGAAGATAAACTGCGTGAAGGAGCCCTGTCTCCCGCTTCCGATTCGTTTGCCGCAATCCCGGCAAAGATCAACACTTATTTCAGCGATGCCGGAGTCGGCATTGTCAGCATCGATCAGATCACAGGAACACACAGAGATCCACTGGGTAAAACTACCGTCAGCTTTACCTTTCTCTCTTTTCGGGCTATTGCAGACCGGACAAATCAAGCTCTAATTACCAACCTAAAACCAGGGTTCTCCCCGGTGTAAAGACGACCAGTCGATCATATTGTTGTTGTTACCGAATTATCGAGTCATCCTTCATCATATTCTATCCCCTTTCATTCCCGGAAGAGGGCATTACTACGCCATGACAAAATGCACAGAAGCAGTAAGCGTGAAAGCGCTGAAGAAAACTTACAAAAACGGCTCTATAAGAGCCTTAAACAATATAGATTTGACTATAGAACAGGGAGAGATCTTCGGACTGATAGGACCGAACGGGGCAGGGAAAACCACCTTAATAGGTTGTTTGCTCTCCCTGATTCGTCCCGATAGCGGAGAAGTCAAAGTACTGGGCAAGCCGGCCGACTACCTCAGCGTCCTGAGGCGAGTGGGATATATGCCCGAAAGGGTCATGTTTGAGCACTGGATGACGGCAAGACAGTTCCTGGACTTTCACCATGGACTGGCAAAAGTCGAAGTTCCAGATAAAGCTAAAAAAATTGAGAGTCTTCTTGACCTGGTTCAACTTTCAAAAGCGGCAAGGGACAGGAAGCTCAAAACTTTTTCCAGGGGTATGCTCCAGAGACTAAATCTCGCCCAATCCCTGGTGGGAGATCCCCGCCTGGTTATGCTGGACGAACCGACCCTGGGTCTTGATCCAACAGGGGTGGACGTGGTCAGGGAGGTAATCATTGAACTTCAAAAAGATGATGTCACCGCTGTTATAAACTCGCACCACCTGGACGAGATAGAAAGACTTTGCAGCAGGGTGGCGATGATTTCGGCAGGGAGAATCAAATCGATTGAGCATATAAATCAAGGAGAGAACGGCTCCTATGTTCTCTTCACCAGCTGGAGTACGGCGAATTTGAACGGATCTCTTCTACCCTCGATTGAGCGAGCCTGCGGTAAGAGCAGCTGCGAACCTCTGGAGGTGGAACAACATTGGGGTAGATTCTTGACAGCCAATAGGGGAGACGCTGCAAAACTGATCTCCGCATTAATAGAAGAAGGTGTCCCCGTGGACGAAGCTCGCAATGAGAAGAAAAGCCTGGCCGGGCTTTTCTATGAAGGAGGAGAGTAAATTGAACAAGACCATCATGAAATTCACCCTTCTTTCTGTAGTAGTGAGCCCAATTTGTATTTAGTAAAGATTCCAGATTTATATCAGGATATTTCTCCAAATACTCATCTGTCTGTTGATAATAGTAGAAGGCACGATCCAATTCATCACTTTCCAATAGCATATTTCCGAGATTCATCCAGATTCGTGCAACACTGCCATGATCTTCAACGCGCCTATTTACGTGATTGTTTGTGAAGCATTAATCTCATTGTCACTACCTGTATTGATTAATATTTCAGAGCATAAAAAACTGGCTAAAACAATAGGTTTGGGTGTAATAGAAGGAGTTTGGATTTATGTTGCTGCTTTGATAGCGTTTACTTTGGCGCATTGATCGGTCATTAGCCATTGTTGGATTTTTTGATATGCTGAGTGAATTGTTTTGAAACATGGACAAGG
>JAUIJG010000512.1 GCA_030431355.1 bacterium | reverse complement strand
CGGCACTCCTGAAGCGATTCCCCCGGGATGGAGAGGTGCATTATCTTGCTTACAAGCTCAACAAAGATACCGGCGATTTAAAGACGGCCAAAGTTTTTTTGGAAGAGGCTATCAATTTAGCACCAACAAAGATCAGCTGGCTTCTCGAACTTTCTGATATCTGTGAGGCTCTGCATGATATCAACTGTGCTCGTTCCTCTCTAAAGACCTATCTCGAAGCCGAGCCGGATTCGGTGGAGGCTCTTCAGAAAAGAGCCTGGTTGGAGGAGCGATATCTTTTTGATTTTCAGGCCGCCAGCCGAACTTATTCTCGAATCCTCGAACTGGACCCGGAATCCTGGGTGGCGGAAGCCGGTCTTGATCGCCTTAAACTAAAGCGTAAAGACGCGGCGGAAGCCATGAAAAGAGCCGTAAGAAAGTTCTTCTCAGATATCTCAAATTGGTTTGCGGATCTGGCTAGCTAAGTGCTTGCGGTTAGTGAGTTACCGCTGCTTGCTTGCTCAGTACACGTTTAGGCCCGTGGATCGGGTCTTCGATAACCACGGTGTTGTCCCGCTTGGGTCCGACGCTAACGATGGCTACAGGTACGTCTAACTCTCCTTCAATCATCTCGAGATATTCACGAGCTTCTTTTGGCAGGTCCTTGACGCTCTTGCAATCGGTGGTCGGCTTTTTCCAGCCTTTAACGGTTTTGTATACCGGTGTCATCTGTTGGAAAGTGCTGCCGATGCTCGGAAGATCTTTGTAGACATTGCCGGTAACGCTGTCTTTGTATTCGGTGCAAATTTTGATTTCGTCAAAATCATCGAGTACATCAAGCTTTGTTAGAGCCAGGCAGTCAAGGCCGTTTATTCTCACGGAATAGCGGCCAAGAACCGCGTCGAACCAACCACAGCGTCTGGGACGTCCGGTTGTGACGCCGACTTCCGCTCCTGTCTCTCTCAAGCGATCGCCTTCTTTGCCGATTAGTTCGGTGGGGAAAGGACCCTCGCCGACTCTGGTCATATAAGCCTTGGAGACTCCGATTACCCTGTCTATGATCGTGGGGCCGACTCCGGCTCCCACACAGGCTCCGCCGGCAGAGGGGCTCGAGCTGGTGACGTAGGGGTAGGTGCCGTGATCGAGGTCTAGAAGCGTGCCCTGGGCTCCTTCAAAAAGGATATTCTTTTTCTGACCGACCGCTTCGAAAATAAGGGCGGAAGTATCGCAAACATACTTCTTAAGACGTTTTCCGTACTCCAGATATTCCTGAAGAATCTTGTCGGTATCCATACTTTCCAGGTTGTAGAGCCTGTCGAATAGAACATTTTTGCTGGGGACGAGATATTCTAGTTTAGCTTTTAGAACATCTTTGTCGAGCAAGTCTTCCATTCTGATACCGGAGCGAGCGCATTTGTCAGCATAGGTCGGTCCGATACCTCTTTTGGTGGTACCGATTTTGTTGCCACCACGTTTCTCTTCCTCGGCTGCGTCAAGGGTGAGGTGGTAGGGCATGGTTACATGGGCCGTGGCCGATATCTTGAGGGATGAGTCATCAAGTCCGCGCTTAACCAGAGCGTCTAACTCTTCAAGAAAAGCTTTCGGGTCGATTACCATTCCCGGTCCGAGAATGCAGGTCTTGTTGTACACGATTCCGGAAGGGATCAGGTGAAACTTGTAAGTTTCTCCATTTGCGACCACTGTGTGTCCGGCGTTTGCACCACCTTGGTAGCGCACTACAACATCGGCATTCTTTGCCAGCAGATCGGTTACTTTAGCTTTGCCTTCGTCTCCGAACTGCGCACCAACTACAATTACGTTTGCCACGGTTATCTCCTGTGGGATTCCACCACACTCGTTTAGAAGCCGACAGAGTTTCCGAACTTATTTTGATAAGCTCAGGACTTGTCGCCGTCAAAGTCCGTCTGTATTTCCATCGGACTCAGCCAAAACTTATCCAGTCTAAGCTAGATGCCAGGGGCTGTCAATTTATTGGATATACTTATAAAGTTTGGTTTTTCTTAACCTCCGCCCGGCCATTCCGCGGATAATCCTGGTAGATGAGGGTTTCATCGGTTTAAACAGCGGTTGTTCTTTTGGTCCGTAGCCGGTTAAACTTATTTGGTTACGGAGCTTCGCTTAAACGGAAATTAGGTGATAGAACGCCGATGGGACTTGTTTTTGAACAAAGCCTCAGTGACGAGCAGGCATTAGCCAGCAAGTTGCTCGAGCGCGCAATTGAAAAAAAACATCTGGCTAATGCTTATTTGTTGGTTGGCGATAATCAGCAGGCCAAGCTGAATTTAGCTCGCCAGGTGGCAGCTTATTTGAATTGTTCTAATACCGCAAGTGGCACTGATGTTAGTACTGCTTCCTGTCTTAAGCAGGGGTCGGTATCCGACTCCTCCTGCCAGAATTGTCGTTGGATCTATGAGGGTAAACACCCCCAGGCCTGGTTGGAGCTGGTTCCCAAAGAGGGCGGCTCCACAAAAATCCCGGTAGAGGCTGCCAGGAGGCTCTCTGAGGAGTTCACCAAGACTTCGAGCTATAGGCGTGTAGCCGTCATTTATGACGCTTCTCAGGATGTTTTTCACCGGCCCAGCGCCAATGCTCTTCTGAAAACCATTGAAGAGCCCAGGGGAAACGGTGTCTTCTTTCTCTTCGCCAGAAGCGAAGATAGTGTTTTGAAAACCATAGTCAGTCGCAGCCAGGTAATCCCGGTGATTATGCCTGGCAGCAAGCTTAGCGGGCCTTTCGGTCGCATGATCTCCGGACCATCCGGAGTGTCTTCCCTGGCTTCTCTTCTAGGAGAGCTAGAGGAAGAGCAGGCTCTTGCCTTGAAAGATATGAAAGAGCTTCCCTTTTACGAATGGACCCGATCCCTGAAGAGAGGGGGATTCAAAGTGGCAAGGGCTCACCTTTCAACCACTGCCCAGGCCCTTGAGCTGGTCGATTCCCTGCTCCGTTCCCTTAGTAACGCCGACAGCCCTGATCTGGTTCTGGACGGTGCTTTCTTGACCGAGGTCGAAATTATCGGAACCACAGCAATAGATTCGCCAATTCTTACAGATTATCTCAATCAGCTGTTAAGATTGTGCGAAGAGGCGAAGTGGCGTATAGGGCGCTATGTTGGGAAAAAAGCAGTCCTTGAGTCCTTTGCCTTCCAGTGGAATCAGCTGCGACTTTCAATAACATAGACCATGTCAGGTTAGCCCCCCACTCCATGGGGAAGTAAACTTATAGAGATTTCTAGGGATTTTCTAAGAGGAGAGTTGTCTTGGCAGTCAACGGGCAGGAATTACCACCAGAGCGTAAGAATTTGGTCAGAGAGCTTATCTGTCCTCAGTTGCTGGCGGCCATCATAACCGGCGGTTTATTCGCC
>JAUIJG010000511.1 GCA_030431355.1 bacterium | reverse complement strand
GGACCCGGAAAAATTTTCCGTGGGTGACAACTTGATCGAGAAGCTCGACCTTCGCTCCGATTGGATACTCCATGTCGAACCCCGCTCCAACCGCGGAGACGCTCTCTGCGTGATCGGCTTAGCCAGAGAAGTGGCAGCTCTTCTGGGCAAACCTTTGAAAGACGATATTGATCTTTTGCCGGCCGATGAGGCAGGAAAAGATACGGACAAATCAGCTGATTTAGCGGTGACCATAGAAGACGAAACTGGTTGCAATTACTTCAGCACCAGAATTCTGAAAAACATAAAAATTTCGGAGAGCCCGGCTTTTATCAAGCGTAGATTGGAAGCCCTCGGCTTGAGGAGTGTCAACAACATAGTGGACATTACCAATTATGTGATGCTTGAAACCGGTCAGCCCCTGCATGCTTATGATCTGGATAAGGTTAGTGGAAAGCTGGCCGTGCGCCGGGCCAGAGCAGGTGAAAAGCTTGAGACCATCGATGCCAAAGTTAGAGAGATGAACGAAGAAATTCTTGTCATCGCAGACGACGATACCGTTCTTGGTGTGGCCGGTGTGATGGGAGGCAAGGAATCGGAAATTTCAGATTCAACCACCCGAATAGCACTGGAAGCAGCCTCATTCAATCCCAAAGTGGTGAGAAGATCCAGCAGACTCCTCGGACTCTCCAGCGATAGCTCCCACCGTTTCGAAAGGGGCGTGGATGTCACCAACGTGAAGATGGCATCGGATCGAGCTACTTTCCTAATTGAAAAATTCGGCGGCTCAGAGAAAGAATCAGTTAGCTGTGAGGAATTTCTAGCGGCGGGGGACGCTTCCTACGAACCTCGAATAATTGAACTGCGTCCGGGTCAAACCAAAAGACTTCTGGGAGTGGAAATTTCGCAATCGGATTGTAAGAGATACCTTGAATCCCTTGGATTTGAAGAGGCCGATGCCTCCGGAGCAGAAAATCTAGCATTCAAAATCCCCAGTTTCAGGGCCACGGATGTCCTCCGGGAAGTCGATCTGATTGAGGAAATCTGCCGCCTTTACGGCTATGACCGCATAGAAGACGCCATGCCCAGCCGAACCGTGGCTCCACCCACCTATTGCAGGCTCGAATCCCAGGTGAGAAAAATTCTCAGTGGGGAAGGACTCTCCGAAGCCTGGATAAGCAGCCTGCGTCCGGAAAATGAAACCGTGAGAAGCGGTGGAACGGAAAGTGAGGATCAAGTCCATGTACTGAACCCTCTCTCCAAAGATCACCAGGTCCTGCGTCAGAGCCTGGTGCCAGGGCTTCTGGATGCATTGAAATACAACAGCGACCACGGCAACAAAGACTGCTGGCTCTTCGAGATCGGTCGCAGCTACCATCTAAGTGATCCCGCATCGAAAAACGGTAACGATGCTTCCAGCGATCGGTCAGAGACCGGCGCAGAAGAAAAACGTCTGGTCGCCGCGGTTATTTGCGGCTCGCTTCTCAATCAATTCAATATCGGCGGAACCCGAGAAGAAAAAAACTTCAACCATGCCCAGATGACAGAATCCATAGACTTTTATCGCATCAAAGGACTTCTGGAGAATCTCCTCGAAAACCTGAACATCGATGAATCAATGGTGGAGTTCAAAAAAGACGATAGTCTGCCGAGCTTCTTACATCCCCATCGCTCCTGTAGTGTCGCTCTCAGCCAGGGAAATACAAAAGACAAGAAGAAATCCAAGAATCAGGCCGGGGAGACCATCGGATGGCTAGCTGAGATTCACCCCCGGGAAGCCCACAAGCTCGGTTTCAAGGAGGCTGTTTATGCCTTCGAAATCAATCTCGATCTGCTTAGAAAATATCGGGGAGAAAGAGATTTCTCAGAACCGGCTCAAACCCCGAGCATCGCCAGAGACCTCACCGCCGACCTGGAGATAACGGTCCAGCAATCTGATGTCATGAAGGCGATTAAAAATGCCGCCGGCAAAAAACTGGAGAGAGTCGATCTGGTAAGTGTTTTTGATTTATCAGAAACAAAACGCAGCCTCAGCTACAGATTGATTTTCCAGGATAAAGAAGAAACCCTGACCAACGAAGAGGTGGAAAAGCGTCTGAATAAAATTCGCAATTCATTAACCCACCAGTTGTCTGCCACTTTTAGAGCATAGGCCGGGACAGGCAGGTCTGGGCTACCTGGCAAATATTGGGTCATATTGGGTTGCCATGTAAGGCAAATATGTCTTTGTTTTGAGATAATTCAAATCTACGACTCATATATATTAGAGGTAGGCGCCGGGGGTATATTAGAATGAGCCAGGCTCGTACCGGTGCAGGCAGAGAAAGGGCAATCTCGATAGCGTTGGAAAGGTAATCAGTTAATCGATGTATAGATTAAAAGCAAAATTCTCACCGATTGTTGTCGCAGCAGTGGTGATATTCGGCGCCGCGATTGTCATATTTCCCCAACAGTCGACCTTTTCCGGTGGCTACCACTTCCATTACGCGGTACTTGTCCTGATTGAACTGGGAATTAGCCTTGTGGCAGCGTTCATCTTATTTGACCGGGGCAATTTCGTTCACAAGTACAAGATCAGCTTGAGCGTTCTGGCGCTCTCCTGCTTCTACGGACTTATAGGCAACCTCTTCTACAATTTCTGGAAGATCAACCCCGGAATGGATCTAGAGTTCAGCACAGCCCAATTGGTGATCATGAACCTTGGCGGAGTGCTGACAGCCCTTGCCCTCTACAAACTCGAGCCCATAGACGCTTTCTCCGACGGCGGTCTGGACAGACTTCAGAAAGGAAAGTCCCCCCAGGTAGAAGGTATGGCCCTGGAAGGGGCCGGTCCGAACAACTCGGCACAATCACTGGCAACCCCGGTGGGAAGCAGTGAATCAAGCGCCGTTTCCAGCCCTGGAATGGAAGTGCCAAGTCCAAAAACTTCGGTGAACAAACTGCGTGGCATAACAGGCTCCAAGACTGATATTCCAGCTCAAGAGCCGGAACAGGAACAGATTCAAGCATCCACCCAGACGGAAGAGAAAAAGTACTCAAGCCCTCCCCAGGTAGAAATTGATCTTGAAGCTTCCGATGAGATGCTGTCCGGTCCTCTCAACCCAAACCCCCAAGCATCCTCATCGTCCTCCGCCGCTGCAACTCAAGATTCGAAAGCAAGCGCCACGGCAAACCGTATGCAGGCAGCAAAAAGAAGAAACACCAGCACCTTTACTAAACTGCAAGCATTGTCGGCAAGCGGTACTGGATCTCTCACCGATCCGGATCATAAAGTCACCGAAAGCAGTGGCGATCTCAGAAGCTTGTTAGATCGACTTGATACAGAAGACGAGACAGAAAGCGCCGATCAATCTCCAGTTAAGGAGGAGACTCCTGCGCCACAGC
>JAUIJG010000510.1 GCA_030431355.1 bacterium | reverse complement strand
AAGGTCTTATAGGCGCAGGACCCGAAGCGGGTTCCAAAGAGACGGATGGCGGTCTCTCCCTGGCAAGAATCGCTGATGAAAGTTTAAATGTCGAAGCTTTACTTGATGCTAAACCTTCCCTGGTCATCGAGAGTTCCAGGTCGGATGCCGAGCCCAGCACCCTTGAGAACTGGGGAATGACCAACAAGGCGACAAAAATCGGCTACGTAACCACCAAAGGTATGGCCGGTGTTCCTCTTGCCGCTGTAGATGCTTTTGCCCATGATCTCGATAATCCTGAAAACCTGGCTGCAAAGATCGGAGGCGGTCTTGCATTCGGTGCTGCCATGCGTGGTGCTCTGGCCAAGTCCGGAACCGGAAGAGCGGTAGCCGGAGGAGTCTTCGGATTCTTTATGGTGAAAGACGCCCTGGTTCCACTGTCGGAAAGTTATTCCCAGGCCTGGGACGCGAGCACCGTGGCTGAGTTGAACCGTGCCACGGATACATTCTCCACCGGCATGGGACATTTTACCTATGACGTCGGTCTTACTTTAGGGGCAGCCAACGCGGGTGAGCGCTTGACCGAAAGAGCAATGAAGATGACGATGAAGCCTACGACTTACGCCAAGTTCGAAGCTTATAAGCAAGAGATGTGGACTTCGGATAATCATATACTTGGTGCCACTATTAACGGTGCTAGTCGCTCCGCCAGCAGAATTAAGACCTCCATATCGGAGAAGCTCGGTTTGTCGACTGATGCCTCCGGCCCCGGACCCAGAGTCGGTAAGACCCGCCTCAGTGAACTTGAAGTTGAAGCCCGGGCAGGAGAAGGTCTGGCCGAATATAAGCATCATGTAGGGGAGAAGCAGACCTACAGTCGCGGCCTACCTCTAAAAACCGGTGAACGAATCGGGTTGTCCGAGACGGTCGCTCTTCTAGAGCAGGGAATAAATCCGAGGGCGGTAACCCTGGGAGAAGCTCAGAGTGCTTTGAAGTTAAGCTCAGCCGATTTTAAGGGACTTGATGTTCGTCCTGAGATCAGATCCTTGAACGGACCGGAGCCAGGCAAAGGCGTCGAGCCGGGTAAGGGTATCGAGCCGGGTAAAGGCAAAGAGACCGGAACCAGAGCCGAAGGCGAGGGACCAGCGGCGGAAGTTAGATCCGACAAAGCTGAAGCTGTCGGAGTCAAGGATATGGCCGCCAAGGTAGAAGGTGAAACAAACCCGGCTAACATAACCGAGATGTCCAAGCTCATGAAAGAGCAAATGAAGCGTTGGGACGAAGAAGGCATGTTGGTGGCCGACCGTGTGGAAGGCGATATCGGACCGGTTTACTCCGCTCTGAAAACGGATCATGTACCCCTTGACCCCGGATATGGTGTTGCCGCAAGGCAGATGTTCGGTCTGGCTGAGCAAGTGAAACGCGGCGCGGACTATCAGCAAGTTGGTACCTTATTTGGTTACTTGAGAGATGCCACCAATCAGTGGAATCTCGGCAACGCCACTCGTTCGGCGCAGTTGGCCCAGGAGCTGAATCTACTATCCATCGAGATTCACACCGGATTGAAGCAAGGTCTTAGAAGAGCCGGACTGAAGCCGGATGAGATTTTAGACGCTAAAAACCCACCACTATTCACCGTGCGCAATGATGGCGGTGCCGGTCCCCACACCATTCCGGAGATTCAAGGAGTGTGGGATGTGGATGTGGTGCTCTGGCCCCGTAACATGATGGAGGCAAGATCCACCGCCACCAGCGGTATCAACGGTCATGAAATAGGTCATAACCAGTATGGTGGACTGTTGCGATTCGAAGAGTCTATCAGAGACGAGGTTATCGGCAACGCCGTTGCCAGAGGTCTTGAGTCATTCAAACGCGACCAGCAGGCCAAGTCACCGGATGTGAAAGTTAGCGAGACTGTGGAAGTCCCGGGACATGGTCAAGTGTCCAAACAAGATCTTTATGAAGGCATTTTGAAAGCCCAAGCCAATGAGAACACGTCGGATATCTGGGGCACAGCCTGGACCGGACCGAACTCGGCCCTATCTCTGGGGGTTCTTCTTCAGTCGCTCAGACGTGGTGGCAAACTGGAAAATCGCAACGTATTCGGCGAGGAGTATGTTGGTCCCGGTAACCAATTTGGTTTTGAAGTCCACGGTATGGATAGATTCAGAATTCTACTCAGTGCCGAGGTTCTGAGGCAGCGCTCCAATGGTGACCCGCTGGTGCTCGAATATGCTAAGTCTCTGGATCGATACGCTGATGTTGCTTCCAGGGAAGGCGACTATACCTGGGCTTCTCTTGAACATCCCGGTCAGTCCGTCACTGTTCCCAAGGCAGAGTTCGAAGCCATGATTCCTGACCTGGTGAGGGTGCAGCTCAATCAGCCGTTGCCGGCTTTAGAAGGCAAGACCTTTGGAGAGATTCTTCCGGATCTACCGACCCATGTACGTAAAATGAACGATCTTGCCGATATCATTGTCGATGGTGCCAAGGCTGGTCGCGATCCGTCCGTAATTCCTTTTGATGTGAATACCTATACAATCAACCAGGTGTTCGGCTCCGGCATGCCGGCAGCGCTTCGCCTGATGGCCGAAGGCATGAGCGCTAAAGATGCCACCGCCTGGGTAAATAAATACTCCGATCATTTCCGAGCCCAATATCTCAAACTCGGTAACCCGCACACTGAGCCTATTGGACCAACATTCAATATCCAGCAGCTTCAGTTGGACCCTGTTCATACAGTGGCTTCGACCAGTATGCGGGGCCTTGAGAATCTGGGCAAGAAGACCCACGGTGTCGCCGAAAAGTATGCTCCGACTTTGAGCGGTTATCCTGGTGGAATGCTGGGCGAAGGGATACTGCAGTGGAGAGATTCTGCCGAAGAAGAAGCCATGGACAAAACCAGGCAGCAGATTGTCGAAGACGATAAAGTCAAAAAGAAGGTACTGGGAGAGTAGAATCCACCTGATATTATTGGGCCCCGGGCAAAATTTGCTTTGATTCCGTAAAATGGATAGCTAGAATTGTTTTGTTTCATTCTGGAATTCTTTCCATCTTGTTGAAAAGAGTACTTATTTTGAAAAGACCGGCTATCTCTATTAATCTCTCAAAACGCCACCTGTTTGCCTTCGGACTTGCCGTCGTTCTGTTCGGTGCGATTGCCGAAGATGTCAGGGCTCAGGTATATCCAAACCCTGGTGTGGGCGGTGGGCGCCGTTATCAGATGGGCCAGGACATATTCAATAAAGCTCGGGAAGCTTTCCAGATGGGCGACTATATGTCCTGTATCGAGCTTTGTAAGCGGGCTAAGAATTTTGCCGCCGGGGACAAGAAGATAATTCACCTGCTGGCTCTTGCCTATGCCGAAGCCGGTGACAATTACAACGCCA
>JAUIJG010000043.1 GCA_030431355.1 bacterium | reverse complement strand
ACTTTTAATGTCATAATTAGAGGGTCAAATTATTAGCGTTAATGGCGAGAGAGTTGAAACGACTGGCGATGGCAACTAGAACCGTGACAAGAAAATCGAGATTTACCAGTAAGGTGAATGTGGCGCTGGCTCTTCTGATTTCAGCCCTGGCACTGTCTTCCGTGCCGACTTGCGCAGAAGAGCCGGTATCCGCCACAGATGGAGATTCTCAAAAGGTCGAGGCGCCTACTTCCGAGAACGAAGCAAAAGCCAGTGAAGTCTCCGGCGCGGTCACCGAATTGAATCTCGACAAATACAGCGAAGAGCAGATTCAAGGCAATGTTGATTTGAGTCAGAACGAGGCGATCAAGCATTTTGAGTCGGCTCGCTTCTACATGGGTAAGTGGGATTCAGCCCTTGCCGAAGTGGAGTTGCGGGCGGCGATTATGTACATGCCGCGCATGAAGGTGGCTCACCGGGACTATTGCCTGGTGGCTGTGATGCGAGGCAAGCCCCTTCGCGCCCTGGCGGAATTTATGATGGTTGTTGGTTTGGGAGACCCTGTTCCCCTGAACGACAAGCAGAAGAAGAATCTCAGGGAAGAGGCTGCCGGTCTGCATTACAACAAAGGTCTTGAGCATGCCGAAGCCAGTAAATGGAATGAGGCTATTTCAGAGCTTCTCTGGGCCAGGAAGTACACCCCCATGGACCCGATGGTGCATCGCTCCCTGGCATTTGCCTACGCCAGCAACAATGAGTTTGACAAAGCTCAAGAAGAGTACAGTCAGGCTATCGAACTGAGTCCCGGCGATGCCCTTGCCCACGCAGATTATGCCATTTTGCTCTCGGATAAAGGCAAAGTCGAGAACGCTTATGAACAGATGAAGAAAGCGGTGGAAGCCAAGCCCGATTCGGCGGCGTTACATGTAGACCTCGGCTGGATGGCTGAGTCGAAGGGGGATATTGAAGGAGCCGTGGGCGAGTTTCGCCATGCCGTGAGATTGATGCCGCAGCAAGCGGTTCTCTGGGGACACCTGGGCGATATCCTTTTGAAAGCAGGCAAGAAAGACGAAGCTGCCGGAGCCTTCAAAGAAGTGCTGAAGCTCGATGAGGGCAACGATGACGCTAAGACCAAACTGGCGTCTCTTACTGAGCCTGTGGCAAGCGGCGTGGAAGCCGACGGGTCGGAGGAGTCCACCCAGGGCAAGACCGAGAGACCGATCACACCTCTGAAGAAGTAGAGCTGTTCAGGGAGATTTCTCTGTGATTGTTCTTAGCGGCAACTTCTGGAAGCAGCTTTCAGGGGCAACTGTCGGCGACTACTGCCGGTGACCGCTACTGGAAGCTTCACTTATAGGCAACTGCCGGTGGTGTCATCCTCACCCAATGTTCTTCGTGCAACGAGCAAATCGGCAGAATTTATCTAGTATCGGATATCGGAGAATATACCTTTCGTTCGGGCGATTTAATCTAGCCGGGTGCCGATTTCGTAGAATCCCCACAGACATTAAATAGTCTAATCTATAAGATCAAGGCCTGATATCAGGATAAGGCCTCGAGGCAGTGACCGAGCAGTTTTTTGAACAGAAGAATAATTCAGGAGAAGGTGCCGAGAAGCCGGAAGATACTCGTGGCGCCGAATCCATGCTTACTATCGAGTCTTTGACCGCAGCCGACGGTCATAATCCGCTTCTTGGACCAACATCTGCCAAAGAGCCCGGTGGGGACATGGTCATCAACCGCCTCAAGGGAGGAGACGACATGCTCCTGGGCGTGGAGCCGGCATCCACCAGGGGGGCTGAAGCATACGAAAGAGAGCTGAGCGCTACCATAAGAATCCAGAGTTCGGAAGATGCCTATGGCGAGAGGTCTCGCTTTTCTAAGATCGTTGACATTGGGACCGGAGCGGTTCTTGATAGTCCGGGAGAGTACTACAGGCAGCTCAAGTCGGATATTACCAACCAGCCCCTTGATGTTGCCACGAACGCCGCAATCGGCACAGGTATAGGGCTTGGAGCCACCGGATTGTTGAAAGTGGCGCCCAAGAGAGGAAAGCTTGCTTTAGGAGCGCTCCTTGCCGGTCAGGCAGTTCATTATGGCGCAAATATGGTGGATTTCTTCTCCGAAGCTGCCGACGCTAAAAGCACCTTTGAGCGGGATATGTTCGTCAGAGCCGGTTCTCGTGGGCTTGCCAGGGAAGGCGTGCATATGACCGAGGCGATGCCGGGCATTCTTGCAGGCGGCTACGCCGGCACCAGACTGTTCGGAAAACCACAGCTCTTCGTCGAGACTCAACAGTATGTTAATCGAAAATGGGCGTTCAACGGACCGGGCAGTCGCAATCTGGATAGTTCTATTAAGCGACCGGACGGGCGCATAGACATGCTCGCTTTAGATGATGCCATCGGTGGAGCGAGGCTGGATACTTCCTTACCCTATGAGACCGCCAGGTCAGTGGACCTGCTCAATATGAGGCTTTCAAAGCCTGTCAAAGGCTCTAATTCCAAGCTTGAAGTCGACCTCGGATTCAGGGATAGAGAGGCTTTCCTGCGTCAGCATACCCAGCCGGACAAATCTCAGTTAGGACATCTTCCTTCCTATCGCGATATCGAGGCTACCAGGCATGTTGGGATTATAAATTCCGGAGACAAGACCACATTCTATATAGGAAAGATGCAGGAGTACGAGGGCCTGGTGCAAGCCGGAGTTAAGCCTTCCGAGATCAAGCTGCCAGCCCAGGGTATTGTGTTGGACCGTTCCGGTAGTGTGCCCACGGCAACCTTGTTTGAGACCCAGGCGGTCGGACCCGCCAGCGGGCATAAACTGATTTTTGAGAACAGAGTGGACTTTGCCGAAGCCGAGAGGATTTTGAAATCCCTTGACATAGGACAGGCCTGGCAACAAATGAGTAGCTTGGGTACGAAGACAAGATAAGCTGGCTCTTATTTGCTTAGACTTCTTAATAATGAAAACCACCGTTATTGCTGGGTTTCCGTCGATCTGACCCTGGCGGTCGAGAGGCGGGGGTACAGTTTTTGGAAATTAGGTTTATTATGATCGAGTTCCGGCCTGTGCCGGATTCCGAGCATTCGTACATCTATGGGTTATGCCCTTTATATACGCAATGCCAGAGAATCTGGGCTTAACGGACTTTCCGTCAGTTATTCCCGATCTCGTCCATCCATCTGTTATCCGTATTTCAGGAGAATTCGAAGTGCCAGTAGCTGATGTCCTGAAGGCTCATACTAAGTACCTTGTATTCGATACCAAGAAGAGACGGGAGTACATCTGCATTACCGAAGATGTGCGAAAGTTCCTTCAAGAAAGTGGTATCAAAGAAGGTTTCATCCTAGTATCCGCCATGCATATCACAGCCGGCGTCTATATCAATGATCTGGAAAGTGGTTTGATCAAAGATATCGATAAGTGGTTGGAAGATTTGGCTCCGGAGAATCCGGACTACCACCATCATAATACCGGGGAGGACAATGGGGACGCGCATCTCAAGCGTATTCTCATCAATCATCAGGTTATCGTTCCGGTGACGGAAGGCAGGCTTGATCTCGGTCCCTGGGAACAGATTTTCTATGCGGAGTTCGATGGACAGCGCAAGAAGCGTCTTATTTTAAAAGCGATGGGCATGTAGCACCATGCGCGTCTTCCGGGAGACCGGATTGAGAGCCCACAGATATAGCTGCCGAAAGGCGGCAGGTGCTCTGATTTTAAAAGTTGATCTTCCAAGAACAGCTGAATCAGGGCTTCAAAAGAATTAGTTTTTATAGAAAGGGGAAAGACTTATGACCGTCAATTTGAATGACCATGGTGTGATGACTACCACGAGAGGAAAGGGAATGCAGAGCAGCAATGCCAGGGCGGAAGCCAAGCAAATTATTAGAGGACGTTCTCCGGTTAAGGGGTCTGTTGATTTTAGCGAGACTCCGGTATCGGAGATTTTTGGAAGCAACGTCTTCAATAGAAGCGTAATGCGTAAGTTCCTTCCTAAAAACGTTTTCAAAGCGTTGATTCGTTGCATCGACTTCGGTGAGCCCCTGGATCCGTCGATGGCGGATGTGGTGGCAAACGCCATGAAAGACTGGGCGATCTCAAAAGGCGCCACCCACTTTACCCACTGGTTCCACCCCATGGCCGGCTACACAGCGGAGAAGCATGACTCTTTCCTCGCTTCCAGCATCAATGAAGGTGAGACCATTTTAGAATTCTCCGGCAAGCTCCTGATTCAGGGTGAGCCCGACGCATCCAGTCTGCCTTCCGGCGGCATGCGCTCCACCTTCGAAGCCAGAGGATACACCGGTTGGGACCCGACAAGCCCGGCATTTCTGCAAGAGAGCACCAACGGTAAGACTCTCTGTATCCCCACGGTTTTCTGTTCCTATGGTGGACAAGCCCTCGACAAGAAGACACCTTTGTTGCGTTCCCTGGAGAGCCTGGATAGAGAAGCGGTGAGACTGCTCAAGCTCCTCGGAAACAAAAATGTTAAACGGGTGAATAGCACAGTCGGTCCCGAGCAAGAATACTTCCTGGTGGACGAAGCTTTCTACCTGGCTAGACCTGACCTGATCAACTGCGGCAAAGCGCTCTTCGGCGCCAAGCCCCCCAAAGGTCAGGAGATGGAAGACCACTACTGGGGTTCTATCAAAGAGAGAGTGCTGGCGTTCATGATGGACGCGGAAGGCGAACTCTATAAGCTGGGCGTGCCGGTTAAGACCAGACACAACGAAGTTGCTCCGGCTCAGTTCGAGGTTGCTCCCGTATTTGAACTGGCTAACATCGCCTGTGACCACAACCTACTACTGATGGAAGTCTTCCGCAAGACCGCCAAGAAGCACGGACTGAGATGTCTCTTCCATGAAAAGCCATTCAGTGGTGTTAACGGTAGTGGTAAGCACAACAACTGGTCGATATCCGACGATCAGGGTAACAACCTACTAGACCCGGGTCTGACTCCCCATTCCAACACCCAGTTCCTGGTACTCCTGACCGCTGTCATCCGAGCAGTGAACAAATACTCTGACCTGCTCCGCACAAGCATCACCAGCGCGGGTAATGATGCCAGACTTGGTGCCAATGAGGCGCCGCCTGCCATCATCAGTATCTATCTGGGTGAGACCTTGAATGAGATCGTCAACGCCCTTGTAGAAGGAAAGAAAGTTCTCATCGGTCCTGGCTCCCAGGGCGAGGTGCAGTCCGGTGTGACGGTGCTGCCTGATCTACCCCGGGACGACAGCGATAGAAACAGAACTTCTCCTTTTGCTTTCACCGGCAATAAGTTCGAGTTCAGAGCGCTCGGTTCATCCGAATCGATCGCTTTCCCGAATACCGTGCTCAATACCATCGTGGCTGACTCGATGCGTTATATCTCCGATCAAATCGAAGAGAAATCCAAAGGCGGTAAAGACCTGGAACAAGCCATCGAAACCGTGGTTCGCAAAACCCTGGAAGAGAATCAGAAAGTTCTTTTCCACGGTGACAACTACTCGGAAGAATGGCGCCAGGAAGCTGAGAAACGCGGTCTGGGCAACCTGAAGAATACAGTGGAGTGTCTCCCCATACTTCTCAGAGACGATACCAAAGATCTCTTCAAGAAGTTCAAAGTGCTGCGCGAGGATGAGCTGGTCGGTCGTTATAACGTGGAAGTGGCAAGCTTCTGTAAGACGGTAAATATCGAGCGTCAGCTTTGCAAAAACATCGCCAACACAATTATCTTCCCGGCTTGTGTCGAGTATCAAAATCGACTGGCAGGCACCATTGTTCAAACCAGAGCGGCTCTGACCGGAGTCACTCTTACTGAGCAAGAGGAGCTTCTTCACTATCTGACCGAGAAGATCAGTGAACTGAGAGAAGCTGTTAAGCGCCTGGAAGCTTCCGAAGATACCAACGGATTCAACTCCGAAGACACCGATCAATACCTCCTGGCTAAGTTCTACCAGGATGAGGTTGTGCCCGCCATGGCCCAGGTTAGAGAGGTTGCCGATGAACTGGAGCTTCTGGTAGATGACTCTATCTGGCCTCTGCCTAAGTTCCGGGAAATGCTCTACATCTACTAAATAGAAGTAGAAGCCCGGGCAACGTCAGGAGGCGCCGAAAGCGCTTTCTAAAGAGATTGAGAGAGCCGATCGCACACTAGCGGTCGGCTCTTTTGTTGGGTTGTGTCTGATAACCGCATCGCCTGTGGTATTATTCTTCTTGTGATAAGCCTTTAAGGTTTTATTCTCTAGAAAGACCAGGCTGTGGACGAAGGCAACACTTCAAGCAATAAAATCTCCACCGAGAACCCGGCGGTTAACTCCGGTTCTGGCCAGGTCCAGGACCCTGGTCGGCGCGGGGATAAGAGCCGTTTTGAAGATGCCGGCGCTTCATATCTCTCCCAAGATGAAGAGGCAGAAGCCAGACGTAGCTGTCCACAGTGCGGGCTTGAACTGCCATTTTCCGTCAGGGTCTGTCCCAACGATAACGTTGATCTATTTCTTTCCGACAGTCGGCTATTTGCAGATAAGTACGAACTGCTGGAAGAGATAGGCCAGGGTGCCATCGGTACTATATACAAAGCCCGCCATGTGGCCCTTGATACCATGGTTGCTATCAAAGTCCTCAATCAAGTCACCGAAGATAGGGTGACTTTCCTCCGTTTTCAGAGGGAGGCTAAGACCGCCTCAAAAATAACCCATCCTAATGTGATCAACGTTTTTGATTTCGGCATCTGGAAAGAATGCCAGCCTTACATGGTGATGGACTATCTGGAAGGTACTACTCTTGACCGGGTGATCAACTCCCGGGGGCGGCTGCCCCTGGATGAAGTGGCAGATTTGATCATTCCTGTGGCCAGGGCTCTAGCCCACGCCCATGCAACTGGCGTTCTGCACCGGGATCTCAAACCCAGTAATATCATGATCCTGGATGATGCCGAACCTGGTGCCCGGGTTAAATTGTTGGATTTTGGTCTCGCCAAACTTTTATTCAGGGATGACGGTATCAGTCTCTCTGCCACCGGTGCGATACTCGGTAGCCCGGCTTACATGAGCCCGGAGCAGGCTTCAGCCAGCGCTGTCGATGCCCGAACCGATATCTACTCTCTAGGTTGTATCCTCTATCAATTGCTCACCGGAGATCCGCCGCTTATGGGGAACTCCGCCGCCGAGACCTTTATGAAACGGTTGAATCAAGATGCCGAGCCGGTATCGACTGTAGTGAGCCGTTATATTCCGCCCCGTTTGGATCTGCTTGTCTCCAGAATGGTTGAGCGTGACTGTGGCAGAAGGCTCAAGTCGGCCGCCTGGGTGCATAAAGAGTTGCTGGAGATTAAACAGGAACTGCTTTCCTTGCCGCCCGAGAAGCTGAGACCGGTTGCCCGTCCGGTGGCTAGAGACGTGGAGAGCAATAGAAGGACTCCGGTAAAGAGTATTGACCAGGAGAAAACAGTCGCCGAGTTTAAGCTCAATCAGACCCAGGCCCAGGGGCAAAGCCGGATAAAAGACAAACCCGGATTTGAGAACAGGCAAAGAAATACCTTTAGTTCAGAAAAGAGAGAGGTATTTCAGGAGTCAGAAAAGTATTTTGACAGGGAAACATTGCCTGATGACCAGCCTTCTAAGAGCAGTCAACCTGCTGTCCTCGACTTTACGGAGTTGCCTGGTCGCGAGCAATTTGATCTCCTTCTGGAACTCTTTCAAAAGCAGAGCTTTCCTATAAGAGCAGCTGTGATACTGTGCGCAGTATTGATACTGGCTCTGGTTGTACGCATACTAATTCAATAGGGCAGTTTCTAATCTAAATTAGAGCTGCATCGAAAAATTTTTGAGATTCGTTGTCCTCCCTGTCTCCGGGGGGCATTTATTATCAGTACGTTGCCGCGCATTATCTTCCATATTTAAATAGCCGGATATCGTAGCGTACTCACTCCGGTTTCGGTCCCATGGGCTTGCCTGGCCCGATCTCCTATGCCCTCAGGGTGGAGCCATGCCTCCGAGTAGGGTTTGATAAAGATGTCGGTAGTGTACTTATTACTTATATATAACTATATTTATATACGGCAGCAAAGCAGAAAAATTCCGTTGAATCTCTCCCGCCTACAAGGGCGAATTGAATTGATTCTTTCGAAAGGTAATTCCGGGAGCCATATCTGCTGACAGAAGCCAGACCCGTGAGACCCGTTATTCAGAAGTTCCTTTTATGATCTTGCAGGTAAAATTCCGACCCATCGTAGCGCTGACATGCGCCTTTGTTTTTGCTGGGGCGGTTTATCTCTGGATGCCTCAGCTATCGCCCCTGGGCAAGGATGTGCGGGTATGGCTGGAGCAGAGATCGCGCAATTTTAGCGAACTGGAGATCATGCACCAGTCCGTGGTGGACACCGAATACTTCTACAAAGCATACATAGTTACCGGAGAAGAGACGTTTCACGAGAAGTTTGATCGCTCTGTCGGTAAGGTCAATAACCAGCTTAGCTTGCTCAGAAGCCTCAACATCAACGAGACCAGAAACCTGGATAAGTTGAGACGGTTGCAGAATGGATTCCGGGGAGCCATCGACGAACTCAAGGCCGAGGCGGATTTAAGACCTACCCAGACCCAGGAGAAAGCGCTTGAGATTCTCTCCAGCACCCAGCAGCTCAATGAGTTAGAGGACATATCAAAAGACGTTGCCCTGATGCAGCGGTCTGAATACAATCTTTTGAGGGAGCAGCTTCTCATTTATAACGGTCTGGTGCGCTCGGGACCTTATCCCTGGCTTGCCCTTCTTGTTATATTCGGAGTGTCCGGGCTTGTCGCTTTCAGTGGATCCGCTTCCACCGGGCGCAAGGAAGAGAAAGATGATTCTCCGCTACCGTCGAGAAGCAGCGAAGAGTACAAACTGCTTATAGATGAGCTTGAAACCACAAGGGAACAACTGGAACGACTTACCAATCTGGACCGACTTACCGAAGTGCTAAATACGCGCGGTCTGGAAAAAATTCTATCCGTGGAAGAGAACCGCATGGTGAGAGCAGGCGGGCACCTGATCTCTATCCTGGTGAATTGCGACAATTTCCGCAACGTCAACGAAGAGCTTGGCCATTCTACCGGCGATCTGGTTTTGAAAGACGTGGCAAAGAGAATAACCGGCACCCTGAGACCATCCGATCATGTGGCTCGGGTGGGTGGCGATGAGTTCCTGGTCCTCCTGCCTGACACCCAGTTAGCCTACGGTATGCGGGTGGCGGAGAGAATAAGAATGGCAGCTTCGGAAGCCTCTCTACACAACGCTAAGAACCTCAAGAAGCTCACTGTGAGTGTCGGGGTGGCAACGTTGCCGGCATCCGTGTCTGAGGTGGAGCAGGTTATCGCCAATTCCAGAGAAGCGATGAAGCGTTCCAAAGATGCTGGTAAAGACAAAGTCTCCCTGGCTAGAGAGACGCGCAGCCGGGACCTCAGTCCTGAGAAAATCAGTCTGGTGGACAAGCTAACCGATGCCGATAGTTACCGGGTTGTTTTTCAACCTATTCTGGATCTATCCAACGAAGAGGTGGCGGGCTTTGAGATCTTCACCCGGGGACTTGAAGGTGCCTTCGAAAGTCCCGATGAGTTTTTCAAGCTCTGTATTGAAAACAATCTTTTGACACCGGTGGATCTCCAATGTCTCAAGCTTTGCATCGAACGATCCCACACCATAGCGGAAGGCATGCGTGTTCATATGAATGTCTTTCCCTCCACCATAGTAGATACTTCCATAGAAGAGTTCATCGACTTATTTCCCATTACCAGCGGTGGTCATACTTACTGTATCGAGCTTAGCGAGCAGCACTTCATCATCGAACCCAAACATATGCGTGATTCGATAAACGCTATTAGAGAAGCCGGAATAATGGTGGCTATCGATGATATCGGATTTGGTAGAAGCTCCCTGGAGAGCCTTATTCTTCTGGAACCGGATGTGGTGAAAGTGGATCGCAAGTATGTCACCGGAGTATCCGATGATGTTGGTAAAGTTCGTCTGCTCAAGCGTCTCACCAATGTGGCCAAGTCTCTAGGCGCAGAAGTGGTGGCAGAGGGCATTGAGCGCAAAGATGATGTCCCAGTATTGCAGGAACTCGGTGTACACTTCGGTCAGGGCTTCCTCTGGGGCGACCTGCTGGAGGTTTTGCCTACGGATCCTGATGGTCAAAGAACACTGTTTCAGCCATAGTCTTTGACGAGGCAACCGAACCCGAGATTAAGTTCTAGCCAGGACGAAGGAGAGAGTTTATGGATTCAAATGAGCTGACCACCTTCGAAGATCGATTTACCCTGGACGATGTAATGTCCAAAGCCTTCGAAGACCTCAAGTCTTCTTTCTGGAAGTTACTGGGTATGGCGGCGCTGGCGGTGCTGGTGGTTACTCTCCCTCAGCTTGCCAATTTTGCTCTAAAGTGGCTAACGGAGAACAACGCTTTTACTGCCGCCCTGGTGGCTCTTCTGGGAGTAGCTTCCGGTGTTCTTGGACTATTGATGCAGATGGGGCTCTACAAAATCCAGCTCAATATTGTCCATGGTCTGCCCTATAACAGTAACACCCTCTGGGAGCCTGCCGGCAAATTCTGGGCTTTTCTAGGAGCATCGATATGCTACGGCATCATGCTCTTCTGGGGTTTTATCTTCTTTGTCGTGCCCGGTATCATCCTGATGATTACCTTTCAGTTCTATCCGTTTTTCATCATTGATCAGAACAAAGGACCTATAGAAGCGCTGAAAGAGAGCGCTCGAATCACCAATGGTTCCAAGTGGGAACTCTTCTTTCTCTCTTTGATTATGATGGTGGTGGCAGGGCTTGGTCAGATGCTCCTGTTTATCGGGGTTGTCCCCGCTGAGTTTTTCAACAAACTTACTCTGACCAGAGCTTACACAGACCTTCTGGCCCGCAACCCTGGTGGTACTTCCACCGGTGCCGAAAATATGGCAGAAAAGACCGGTCTGATTGAGTAGGGTTTCAGATTCTTCTCGATTCCTCAATTAAGAGGTAGTTGAATTGAGAGATTGGTAACTACAGACTTGAGATCTAGTTTAAAGAGCATTGCTGGAAGATATCTGGTATAAAAGTCAAAGCACAATATTTCCGGAGATAGTCGTGGTTTTAAAGAGTCTGTTCAATTCAACCCTTTCATATTCTCTCATTCTCTCCTTCTCTTTGGGGATTACTGGCGCTACATTGCTACAGAGTCCAGCTTTCTGCCAGGCTGACAGCAAGCTGAAGGAAGAGGAAGCAGCTGTTCGTAGCGAAGAGAAGGAGCTTAAGAACGAGATCGAAGAGCTGTCAAAAGAAGAACAGCTCAAAGGCCATGTCAAAGAAGAGGCAGGCGGTGCGGTTAGTGCCCTCAAAGAACTTCTATCTTCTGTGGTTCATCTGAAGCGTTCGGTATACGATGTTTTCTGTGAAGTTCAGAGGGAAGACCTGGTGGTGGTGGGTGAGCCCAATGTCATCGGTCCGATGATAGTACCGGCAATTCCTTCCGGCTCGGGACTGTTGAACACCGGAGAATTTCTACCAGCTCGTAAAAAGTGGATAGACTATTACATGGCTCAGATAGAGAAGCTTTATCCCATGGTCACCAAAGAGCTTGAAGCTTTGAAGCTACCCGGTGATGCCACCGCCGACATGAAAGATCATTATCGCAAAGTGGTGCTTGCCTACAACAAGTTGGGACCGGCTTTGAAAGATCTGGATGAGATAACCCAGGGACCTAAGTACGACAATAAAGAGATCGCAAAGTGTTCCGCCGTCGGTCAAAATTATTTAGATGCTATCGATAAAGAGTTGAAGCGGCTCTATCGTGAAATGAAGAAAGTGGATCGTGACGCCGGTCATGCGGACAGCAAGGTTGACAGGAAGATCGAAGCGGATAAGCGGAAGTTGAAGCGCGATGAAAAGAAGATAAAAGAGGTCGAGGAGAAATTACGCAAGTCTTCTGATAAGGAAGAATCTGATAAAGGTCAGACCGAATAAGATCAAGCAGACAACGTCCAGGCTGATAAAGATCAATACAATAGCCTGACTTAAGCCATTGGTGTCAGTCCGGTATTATATCCGGTGTTTGCTGAAGATCCAGGGGAGTCGGCATCCTTCCTCTTCCTCCAAATCCATCTCTTCCTCTCTCCCAGGTGCCTGGTGGCGATGGTCGACCAGATTCCCCGGGGGCAAAGGCGCGGGGAGCTTCCAGGGGGCTTCTACTGCCACTGTGTCTTCTAAATTCGCTGTGGCCATTGCCGGTAAATTTATCGTAGGCAAGGTCATAGTAGCCTATCTCATACCTTTGATCCCTGGCTGCTCTGGCTCTTTCGATAGCTATTTTTCTTGCTGCAGCCTCCCCGGTATTTTCGAGTACAATCGCCAACTGATTCCATGCATAAGCGTTTTGAGGATCCAGAGCCACCGCCTTTTTCAGATTCTCTTTTGCCTTATCCTGCTCGTCCAGATTGCGAAAGAGAAGACCATAGGCTAAATAGATGTTGAAATCATTGGGATAGATGTATGTTGCTTTTTCCAGAGCTTTTCCTGCTTCTTTTACTCTGTTCTCTCCCAGGAGATGATGAATGAGGATGAGCCAGATGGCGGAGGAATAGTCGGGGCGGTAGAGGACTACTTTCTTCAAGGCCTCTATAGAACCTGCCATGTTGCCCTCTTTTGAATAAACATTACTCAATAGAATCCAACCCTCTTCATCCCGGGATCTGAGACGGGTTGCTTCCAGGGCGTGTTTCTTTGCCTTCGTCAGATCATGCTTTTTAAAATAGGCATAGGAGATTAAACAATGGAGTTTATAGTCTCCGGGATTCTTTTTGAGGGCAGATTCCAGATAGTTGATGGTCTCTTTGAGATCTCCTCCTGATAGCTTTGCCCGGGCTACCAGTTCGGTGGCATCTAAAAGTCCATCTGAATAAAGGGCTGCTTTTTTGAAGTTGACCTCGGCTTCTTTTGCTTTTCCCTGGGCCATCTGGAGGGAGGCAAGACCCAGATATCCTTCTGGGCTCCGCGGATCTAGGCTGATAGCTTCGTCCAGGAGTTTCTTCGCGTCATCCAATTTACCCTCCACCATGAGAGCGTTGGAGCTGGATATCAGATCTCTATTTTTCGAGAACTGCGGATTTTTTTGCATCTCAAGTCGATCTAATTCGGCTAGTTTTTCAAAAGAGTTTGCCGATTCTTCTCTTTTGCCCATCCGCGCCTGGGTCTGGGCAAGATAGAAGAGAGTCGAGCGATCATCTGGTTTTACTTTCAGGGCTTGCTTGTAGAATTTTTCGGCTTCTATATATCGCTCCTGGCAGTGATAGTCGTATCCCATGGTGAAAAGCGCCATGAAATTATTTGGCTCCAGGGCCAGTGCCTTTTTCAGATTGGCTTCCGCGAGTTTACCCTGCTCTAATTCCACATAGATAGTGCCAAGTCCTATCCAGGCAAAAGTTTCCCCGGGGGCAAGACGGGTCAGATACTTAAGTACAGCCAGGCAATTATTGAATCTTCTCAGGCGCATGTACACTGTGGAAAGACCTTCCCAGGATTCATAGTAGCGGGGATCTTTCTGGCAGGCGGTGTAGAAAGCTATGCCGGCATCTCGGAATCTATTGTCGGCAAGAAGAACATAGCCATAGAGGCATTGCACTCTTGCGCTGGAAGGAAACTTCTCCTTCAGAGTATAAGCGATTCTTACCGCTTCTTTATAGTCCCGCTTGCGAAATTTGCTCCAGGCCAATTCCAATTGCTTTAAGTCAGTCTCTTTTAAGTCTTTGTTCGGCTCAGGCTTATATTTATGTGGTTCCTTGAGCGGTTTGACCTCTTTTAGCACCATGAGAAGATGATCCGGTGCAGGCAGTTTACCTTTCGATTTGGATCGATCATGGTATCGATGATGGTGATGGCTGTAACGGTTACTGTGTTGATTGCCTGTGGTGCTCTCTTCTGGTCCGCTTTGATATCGCTCGTCAGAATCGCCGGAATTGCTTAAATCTCTTGAATTGTTTGAATTGGTTGAATTCTCTTTTGAGTTGCCACCATCTCTATTTGCATTCTGAGTCAGAGGAGAACATGCCTGTGCCAGCAATAGACAGGCGATCACAGCTGTCGCGGTATGTTTTTTACGCTTACTCTCTGGCAGAAAATACATTAATTTACGCGATTATTTTCACCGGCGCGCATTTAAACGCAGGGGTCTTCGAGCGAGAGTCTATGTTTGGCTTGATCAGGACATTGGACTCGGGATAGAACATAGCCGCGGTGCCTTCTTTTATCTTGCCCACCACCACTTCTATGTTCTCCATTTCACCGGCTTCTCCGGTGACTTTTACTCTCTGACCATCTTTGACTGCGAACTTGTCGGCGTCCTCTTGCGAAATCAAGATGCAGTATCGATGAGGGATACCTCTATAGATATCATGTTCTTCGTAGACCACGGTGTTGAACTGACCTTCCGAGCGAATGGTCATCAACTTGAGGCTTTCATGATCTATCTCCGGCATCTCCGTAATGTGCATCTCGGCTTTTCCGGAGGGTGTTTTGAATTGGGGCTGGTGGTATACACGACCCTCGATGGTGAATTCGCGACCTGTTTTATCGATATTGGCAATCTCTTCCCAGCCTGGCACAACCTGGGATATGAGCTTCCTTACCGCTTTGTGAGACTTTAAATGTCTCCAGTTTACAGGCTCGGAGCCAAGCACCCGGGTGGCAATATCGCAGATGATATCGGATTCGGCTCTTATGAATCCGCCCACGTTGGGCGTGCCGCCTTCGGAAAGTCGGACAAAATTGAACATAGATTCCTGGGTTGTGGCCTGGGGCTCTTCGTCCCTGGCCAATACAGGCAGTATGATCGTGTTCTTGCCGCGTCCGTGGAAATGACCCGGATTGAGCTTAGTGGATAAATAGACGATGGTATCAATATTCTGCATACACTGACCGGCCCAGGTAAGATCGGGATTTGAGCCCCAGAGATTGCCGCCCAGACAGAAGAGAAAGTCCAGCTTCCCCTGTCTGCCCGCTTCCATCATCGCGTAAGTATCGTAACCTGAAGTGTCAGGCATCTTGATATTGTAGAGCTTCTCGAGCGACTCCTTGATACCGGATTTGAGGGCGGGAGTAAATCCTATGGATCCGACACCCTGGACATTTGAATGGCCTCTAATGGGCATCATTCCAGCTCCGGGTCTGCCAACGTTGCCCGTGGCGATGGCAAGGTTGCAGATAGCCAGAACATTTTCCACACCATGCTTGTGGTGGGTGATTCCCATGGCCCAGGCGAATATGGTGGATTTTGCCTCTTTGATCATAGAGGCGACTTTCTCTATGGTGGCTCTGTCCACACCGCTGCCTTTTTCTATGGCATCCCATTCGGTGCCCTGGGCATGCTCCAGAACTGCTTTATAATTGTTGCTGTGGGCTTCCAAAAAAGCTTTGTCCACCGAGCCATTCTCATCGCAAGCTTTTAGAAGACCCAGAAAAAGGGCAGTGTCACCGCCGGCGACGGGCTGGACATATAAAGAAGAGATCTTTGTGCCGAACAGCATCGACTTGACTTTGGATGGTACATGGAAGGTCTCAAGACCGGTTTCGACCAGAGGGTTGATGACCACCACCTCCCCTCCCCGTTCTTTCAGATCCGCGAGCTGGGTCATCAGCCGGGGATGATTGGATGCGGGGTTCGCTCCGATAATGAAGACCAGATCGGAGCGTTTGATATCGTCCAACTCCACGGTGGCGGTACCGGTTCCAAAGGCCATGCCTAACCCGACACCGGATGCCTGGTGGCAATAGTAGGAACAGTTCATGACGTTATTGCTGCCGTATACTCGAGCAAAGGATTGGAGCAGGAATGCTGCTTCATTGGAGGAGCGACCCGAAGCATAGAAAGCTGACTTCATTCCATCGCTCTGTTTCAGTTTTTTAGCGATGGTATCAAGGGCTTGATCCCAGCTGATGGTCTCGAAGTGATCAGCTCCTTCTCTGAGCATTACCGGGTAGCTGATCCGACCCTGGTCTTCTGCTTGCTTTGGACTGAGAGAGAGCAGCTTTTCCAGAGACTTGTCTTCGAAATAATCCCGGGGAAGAGCTTCGTACATATCTGCCGATTGAGCCTGGAGGCTTTTCTTGCAAACTTCCGGAAAATGTCCGGCTTCATTTACCATGCCGCCTTTCATGCCACCCATGCCAAGGGCGCAAGTTTTGCAAGCGTTCTTTGAGCGCATTCTACGCCAGAGGCGCAGAGGACCGACCTCCATAGCTTTGTTCAGGGTATAGGCTACCGCTTGCCAACCGCCGCCTGGTTTAGTTTTTCGTGCCATAGCTTCTGTTTCTTTACCGTGGTTATCAATTCAATGATTATAAAATAGTCGATTCATTTAGTCTGCTAAGCTTTCCCCATCCCACAGATTCCGGGTACAAACAAAATGAAGACAGAGACAGTCTCGACCTTTCGCCCAGTGGCTAAATCTAAATCATATTTGGGCGCATTTCTTTCTAGCGCTATTCACTTTCATAGCTTCGCCTTTGCTCTCATCTTGAGCCTGCTGCTTTCACTTGTTTCTCTTTCCCCGGTAAAAGCTGTAACCGTTGAAGACCTGAACAAACTGGAATTGCCTAAGGGGTTCAAGATAAGTATTTACAGCGATAAGGTGCCCGGAGCCAGGCAGATGGCCCTCAGTCCTGAAGGGACACTATATGTGGGAACCATAGCCCAGAATACTGTCTATGCACTTCCTGATAGAGACAAAGACGGCAAGCCGGATAAGGTTGTGGTGGTGGCAACGGATTTGAAACGCCCCAACGGTGTCTGTTTTAGAAAAGGGGCTCTTTATGTCGGGGAGCTTGGTAAGATTTCAAGATATGAGAACATTGAAACTTCGCTTGACGACCCGAAGAAGCGAGCCCGGCTGAAGCCGATTGTTGTCAATAGCAATTTGCCCACCAGGGAATGGCACGGTTATAAGTACATACGATTCGGTCCGGATGGATTGCTCTACGTACCCGTTGGCGCTCCCTGCAATGTGGGTATTCAAGAAGATCCTCGCTTCGCCACAATCATGCGCATGAATGCCAGCGGCAAGAACGCCCATGTTTTTGCCAGCGGTATTCGGAACACTGTGGGCTACGATTGGCATCCCGAGACCAAAGAACTCTGGTTTACAGATAATGGTAGAGATTATCTCGGCGACAACCTGCCCCCGGATGAGTTAAACCGAGCTCCCAAGCGGGGCATGCATTTTGGCTTTCCTTATAGATACGGTTTGAATGTTCCAGACCCTGAGTTTGGCTATATCGAAACCAAGCTCGAATTCACGGCACCGGCGGTGCCACTGGGACCCCACGTGGCATCATTGGGAATGCGGTTTTATACCGGAGAGCAGTTTCCCAGGGAGTATCGCGGTTCTATCTTTATTTGTGAACATGGCTCCTGGAATCGCACCAAAAAGATTGGCTACCGAATCAGTCGGGTATCCTTCGATAAGAACGGAAAACCTGATGGATACGAGGTTTTCTGTCAGGGATTCAGGGAGGATGAGAGTTTTTGGGGGCGGCCGGTCGATCTCTGTTTGATGCCGGATGGCTCAATGCTTGTGTCGGATGATGCTGCCGGTGCGATTTATCGAATCTCCTACGAGAAGTAAATTTCTTTCAAGCAGGCTAAAAATAGTCAAAATCAGTACTTGGAATCGGGCAGAATCTGGCATGACTGTGCAATGATATCTACCCAAATAGCCGAAGGAAGTTCCAGGGACGGTCCTTTTTTGATCAGTAAAATGTCCCTGATTTCCAGGACAGTGTCTCTGAGACCCTATGCTCTTCCCACTACATTGGCTATCCGATTCCATTAGATACAGAGAATTTCTCACTTCATCATAAAAGTCACCGATAAGAATTACTTCGGCACCAGATCGAAATCCAGGAGGAAGAAAATGAAACGCCGTGCTCCAATCTCCGGTTTATTAGCACTGACCATCGCCCTTTCGATGAGTTCTCCGGCTAACGCTGAGAGCTTCTCCAGCTACTTGACCAAAGTCCCTGGAGTGACCAGCGTTGATCTTCGCCAGGCTGAAATTGAAAAGAGACTTCGGGATGCGGTGGCAGCTGGTCGTCTAACTTTGCTTCAGTCCCAGTCCTTCACCGGTGAGCTTGACAAGATTGCTGACCTGGAAGCTACATACCGGGCTTCCCATGGCAAGCTTTCACTCTGGGAAAATTTGAAACTTCTGTTTCAACTGGATAACTTAAGCAGAAAGATTGAACAGTCCCTTGGCGACCGACAGGTGGCAGATACCAATATCTCCGCCAGACTGACCGAGATGGATCGTCGTATTGAAGATGGATTGTCTTCCCAGCGTTTGACCAAACAGGAGGCATCCGGCTTTACCTATGACCTGGAGCGCATTAAGACCCTCCATAAGTTGCTCACCGATAACAATACCGAGTTGACCGACACCCAATCTCTTCAGTTTGCCCTTGACCTCGACAGGCTGAGTTCCAGGCTGGAGTCGATCATGCATGACCGGCAGATTGAGCTGCCTGAGATAGACAAGGCTCAGGATGAAATTGCCGGACGCATTGCCTCCGGCGTTGACAAAGGTCAGCTAACCAAAGAGGACGCCAAAGAGATTCAAGATGAGTACCAGAAAATCGCTGACCGGGAAGCTACCCTGAAAGGATACGGAAGACCACTAACCAGTGCTGAGTCGCTTGCACTGGCTGTTGACCTGGAGAAACTCTCCCGCGAGCTTGATCTGAAATTGAGAAATTCTGAAGTGGCAGACAAGAGCTACCAGGAGAAGTC
>JAUIJG010000509.1 GCA_030431355.1 bacterium | reverse complement strand
GTCTGGCCAGTTCGGTATCAGCCAGGGCCCAGTCCGGATCCGTCTCTTTATCGGACATTGCCATGCTCAAAGCCAATATGTCAATAATCGCAAACTATATGGGATTCTTCTCCCAACTAGGAAACATGGAAGTAGTCAACAGCCTGCGGGCATCATGGTCCCTGGTCAAAGCCTCCCTCGACAAAGCGGAGCCAAAAATGCAAAAACGCAGGGAATGGCAAGAAGCCCACCAGGCTGACGGCAAGATGTCCTAAAAAGCTCCAATGTTATAAGAAAAGCTGGTTATCGATAAGATTAGATTCCTAAAAGTGGTACATACTACCTAGGCCTGTATTCGGAAATCTAATGTTTAATCGCAACCGTCCTCAGTCTTCTCCAAAACCTCGCTCAGGTAGCACCATCAAGCTGCCCCAGCTCTGGTCCATTCCTGAGCCGGAGCATATTCGCGACATGCTGCAGAAAGCGCACAAAAACCAGGATACTTTTATCGAGCAAATGTGGTCGGTGGAAGGGCTGGACAAGATATTCATTCTGAACGCGAAGATCGACAACGAAGGAGATCCGCTCTGGGTCCTGAAAGAGTCTAAGATAACCGACACTAAGTTACTCTGGGAACATCGCTCCCGGGACACGGACCTGATCCACACCCTGGTGGTGGGCGAATGCCAGGGAGAAGTTTCTGAAAACTCCAGCTCTTCTCAAGACTACGGAGTGTCGAACCTTAACCTCAATATTCAATCGGAAGGGCAAGCCCAGGATGGCGGACAAGCGGCCTCCATGGCACCGCCGGCGCCTCCCAGCATAAAGTCCAGCCAGTCTCTGCCGATGATGAACAACGAGGACGCAATTCTTCAAGGCGACCTCACCAAGATTCAACTGCCTATGGTCCTCCAGTCTGTCCAGATGGGTAAAATGACCGGTCGCCTGGCCATCCGAACTGAGTCGAAAGGAGTGGATGTTTACTTCGACGAAGGTGAGCCGCTTCACGCAACAGATGGAGTCGACAAAGGCAATGAAGTCATCTTCGATCTTGTCTGCCTGCAGTCCGGCAAATTTCAGTTCATTCCCGACGAGAGAACCGTGGAGCGCAGCGTCACCCAGAGACTTGACAGCCTTTTGATGGAATCCATCTCCCTGGTCGACCAAAATAACTTCCTGACGAAAGAAGGGCTCAAGGATTCCTGTTATCTAATTTCCCGCCATTCGAATATGGGGGAACAAGAGCTTGCAGCCACCCTGGCCCAGGGCTTACCCCTGGATCAGAACACCCAGTACGATCTGATGAGGCACATGGGGAACTACAAACAACTCCAGGAGCTTCTCACAAACAAACCCCTGAAACGATCCGAATGGATACCGATATTGTTTAACCTGGTCACCCTGGGAATCGTAAGCATCGCCGAAAATCCGCCCCAGGAAACAGGCCAGGCACCGGTGGAAGAAGAGCAGATCGACTACTCTACCCTGGCCGCCAGCCTTAAGCCGATAACCAGAATGGAGACCGGTGTTTTAATCTATCCGGCATTTCAGTATTTTCTTGCCCAGGAGTGTTACCGAAACCAGATCTGCGGCATTCCTGTAGCCCTGGCGGTTTTCAGCATTACCCTGCGCGAAGAAGGCAAAGAGCTGACCAATCTAGACGTGTTCGACATCATGAGCAAGATAAGCGAGATGAAAAGACCGATAGATATTCTCGGTCACTTTCAGACCTTCGAATACGGCCTCATCCTGCCAAATATGGGCTCTCGATCAGCCGCTAACATTGTTCACCAAATCCAGGCTACAATGCCGTCCATAAACTTCAAATCAGGAATTTCCGGAGCCAATGTAATTCTTGATTTTGGCATAGCAGGTCTACCAGAGCACACAACCAGCATGGGCCAGCTGATTCCAGCCGCCGCCGAGGCAAGAAAAAGAGCAGAGACCACTTCATCTCATGTCATGGTCTTCCAATCCTAAAACACTTTCTATAGAATTAGCAAAAGGTAGGTAGAAGAAAAGAATAAGATGCCACTGATCAACTTTGCAAAGCGAGAGATAACTTACAAGCTAGTCTATTATGGCACCGGACTTGGTGGCAAGACCACCAATCTCAAATATATTCATGGTCAGGTTAATCATGCCTGTCGTGGAGAGATGATTTCGTTGGCAACCGAAACCGAAAGGACTCTTTTCTTCGATTTCATGCCTCTGGAGCTGGATCTAGTCAACGGCTTTCGAGCTAGAATCGCTATCTATACAGTGCCGGGTCAGGAAGAATATGACCTCAGCCGCAAACAAATTCTACGGGGATGCGACGGTATTATTTTCGTGGCCGACTCAAGTTCGGTTCGCCAGGACGCCAATATAGAGTCCTTGAAGAACATGCGCGAGAATCTTGTTTTCAACAAACTCAAACTTGAAGAGATTCCCTGGATACTTCAGTACAACAAAAGAGATCTGGCGGACGCTGTTCCCCTGGAAAGACTGGAACAGAATCTAAACCAGGCCCGGGTACCATACTTCGAAGCCTGCGCCCTGGAAGGTCTTGGTGTTTTCGCCACATTGAAGGCGGTAATCAAAGAGATGGTCAATAGAACCAAAGCGCCTAAATAAGATCGTACTTTTTCAGCATCTCGTCATAAAGATCCTGGCTTCGCAAAATTATTTCGGCAATCTCTCTTATTGCTCCTTCACCGCCAGATTTTAGCGTGGTGTAGTCGGCCATTGCCACAAGTTCCGGACGAGCATTTCCCACCGCGCAACCGAAGCCGCTGGCTTTTATAAGGGGCGCATCAGTAAAATCGTCTCCAATTGCCATGATAAAATCAGCGGCGATTGTATCAATCCATTTCTGTGCAGCCGCGCCTTTATTTATATTATGTGGTTTAACCTCAATTACCTTATTTCCTTCCTGGATATTTAGTTGCTTGTCGGAAATAAATTTGTTCAATGATTCCAGTAGTTCATTTTTCCGAATATCGCCCAACATTGGATCTACATTTCTGTAATGCCATGCCAGAGAATAGCTTTTTTCTTCCATAAATGAACCGGCAGTTTTAATACTGAATTGCTCAAGAATTTCTGTCAACTCTTTTTTCCAGCTAAGATCTTGTGTATTTACTGACTTCCATTCTTGTTTGTGAAGTTTAATCCAAGAGCCATGTTCAGCTACTAAGTCTAGTTTTAAATGACCTAACCATTCTTCCAAGGTATCCTTTTTACGACCCGAAATAATGATGATTTTATTTTTTGGATCTTGTGTCAAAATCTCAAGATTCCTTAATGTTTCTTCCGGAGGAACTGCAAGTGCAGGGTCATTATTGAAGCCCACTAATGTACCGTCATAATCAAGAAACAATAGTCTCAGATCAGCTTTTTTATAATCCTCAATGAGTTTTTCTTCCGTTTTACCGTCAATAACTGTTT